>CAVKLC010000005.1:0-66139 GCA_963657005.1 bacterium
AAAGAAATTTCGTGTTTGAATAAATTTTCTCATAAGCGATTAATCTTTGAAAATTTATAATAAACACTTCATTCCCTTCTCCTCTCCCCAAAAAGCGTAAGCTTTTTGGGGTCACCGTCAGTTGAAATTATCAAACAATAAATAACTAACTACGCAACCTTTATTTTCCTAAACTTTACTTGCTTCCCTCTGACGAGGGAAGTGGCGGCTTTGCCGTCGATAGGAGAGAATGGCGAACAGTGTTCGTCGCTACGATAATCTTATAATTTTAGGTTATCTAAAATATAACGGTAAAAATTGCTATAATTTATTTCACAAATTCCTCTGCAACTTCTGCGATATGCTCTGCTGAAAGACCGAACTGTTTAAGAAGTTCAACTGCAGGACCGCTGTGACCGAATTCATCGTTAACGCCGATACGCTTAACAGGAGTAGGGCACTTTTCACTAAGACAAGCGCAAACTGCTTCGCCGAGACCGCCGACAATGTTATGTTCCTCAACTGTGATAACCTTGCCGGTTTTCTTAGCAGAAGCGATAACAAGTTCTTCGTCAAGAGGCTTGATAGTAGCGATATTGATAATCTCTGCATTGATGCCCTTAGTTTCAAGAGCCTTGCCTGCTTCAATAGCTTCGTTAACCATTAAGCCGTTTGCAATGATTGTAATGTCGTTGCCCTCTTTGATAACTTCACCTTTGCCGATTTCAAATTTATAATCGTCGTTGTGGAAAACAGGAACTGCAAGTCTGCCGAATCTGAGGTAAACAGGACCTTCATATTTGTAAGCGGCTTTAACTGCCTGTCTTGCTTCAATATCGTCAGCCGGGCAAATAACAACCATACCCGGAATAGAACGCATAAGCGCAAAGTCTTCACAGCACTGGTGAGAAGCACCGTCTTCACCAACTGAAATACCTGCGTGTGTAGCGCCGATTTTAACATTAAGGTGAGGATAGCCGATAGTGTTTCTAACCTGTTCAAATGCTCTGCCTGCGGCAAACATTGCGAAGCTTGAGGCAAACGGAACAAGACCCATTGTGCTCAAACCTGCGGCAACGCACATCATATTTGACTCGGCAATACCGCAGTTGATGTGGCGATGAGGGTAAGCTTTTTTGAAAATGCCTGTTTTTGTAGCGGCTGAAAGGTCAGCGTCAAGTACAACAAGCTTGTCTGCGCCTTCGTTTGCCAATTCTTTAAGAGCATTACCGTAGCTTTCACGGGTAGCGATTTTTTTTACTTCTGCCATGATTACGCCTCCTCAATTTCTGCAAGCTTTGCGTTAAGCTCATTCATTGCAATTTCGTATTCTTTGTCGTTTGGCGCTTTGCCGTGCCAATCAACCTGATTTTCCATATATGATACGCCAAGACCCTTAATGGTTTTCATAATAATACCGAAAGGCTTGCCCGAACCCTTGTTTTCATGGAACTTTTTAAAAGCTTTTTCAAGCTCGTCAAAATCGTTGCCGTTAATTTTAACAACTTCAAGACCGAATGCTTCCATCTTCTTGTCGATAGGCTCAGCGTTCATAACATCTTCGCACTTGCCGTCAATTTGAAGTCCGTTAACATCAACGATAACGCAAAGATTGTCAAGCTTATACTGGCTTGCAAACATCATTGCTTCCCAAACCTGACCTTCTTCAATTTCGCCGTCGCCTAAAAGAGTGTAAACATTTATATCTTCATTAAGGTACTTTGCGCCCTCAGCCATACCTGCGGCGGCGCTGATACCCTGACCGAGTGAACCGGTTGACATATCAATACCCGGAACAGTATTCATATTAGGATGACCCTGAAGATATGAGCCGATATGACGAAGTGTTTTTAAATCTTCAAAAGGGAAGAAGCCTTTAAGAGCGAGCGCACTGTAAAGACCCGGTGCACAGTGACCTTTTGAAAGCACAAATCTGTCACGGTTTTCAGCCTTTGGATTTTTAGGAACAAGATTTTTCATCTCGGCAAAGTAGAGATATGCAAAAAGGTCTGCCGAAGATAAGCTTCCGCCCGGATGACCTGCTTTTGCCGAATGAGTGCCTTCAATAATGCCCATTCTAATCTTGGTGGCAGTTAAAGAAAGCATTTTTTTAGTTTCTTTATTCATAACTTATAGCCTTTCTGCTTACAAAGTAAGCTTTAAGTATTATATATAATAAATCTCTTAAAAAGAGAGATTATATTTGAAAATTACTTTAAATATTGATAAAAATTATTTATCCTGCTTTGTATAGAAAGTGTCAAGAACAAGCTGCATAAGCTTATCCTCGTCAGGGTAAAATTCAGCGTAAACAAAGTCTGCGTAGTCTTTCCTGTCACTTGCTTTCATTTCACCCTCAATGGTAACAGTGTCAAAATTAGTGATACCCTTTGAAAGCATAAGAGATGCGAGGTAAGTAACATTTGAAAGTGAAAGATTTGTTGTGCTGTATTTGCTTGCAGTTTCATAAAGCCTGCTTACAACACTGAAATCTTGAGTAACGGCAGGAATAACCTGAGCAGCAAACGCTTTGATGTATTGAACCTGTCTTGCGGTTCTGTTAAGAGAAGCGTTTATAGTGTCCATATCTCTCTGCCTTACATAAGTTTCAGTAAGGTCGCCGGTAAGCTTAACGCTGTCACCTTTTTTGATTTCGAGGTTTGGAAAATCATAAAGCGATTCAACGGTAACACCGCCCATAGAATCGTTTATCGGCTTGATACCGTTAAGGTCAAGCGCAAAATATTTGCTGATAGGCACATCATAAAGTATACGGCTGATTGAAGTTGTTGTGTTTTCAGCCGACTTTGCCTTGCCGTCACCGTAAGCGTAGCTGAGGCAGAGCTGCATATTTTCACTTCTGAGGAAAATGCCGCTTTCCGAATAAAGGTCAATGTCAACCATTGTATCTCTCGGTACTGCGATTGCTTTCGCCTTGCCCGTTTTCGTGTTGATTGTAAGAACTATATCTGCGTCTGACTGACCGCCTGTGCCGACTGTGTTATCGTTAAGACCTAAATCACGCTTGTCAACACCCAAAAACGCTATTGCAACAACATCCTGATTGTAAACATATTTACTGCCGTTATATTCAATGACTTCCTGATAATCGGTCTGCTTGTCGATATTTTTAAGCTCGTTTTTACCGCTTAAATCGAGGTAAGCAAATGCGCCTACAAACGCAATAATCACTGCCAAAACAATGCAAAGAGCAGAAATACCGATTTTTGCAGGAATGCTAAGCTTCTTTCTATGCTTATGATGGTGGTGCGAATGTGACGAATGATGATGAGAATGTGAGGAAGAATGGTAATGCTCACCGCTTGAATGGTGGTGCTCGCCTGCCGAGTGCTGATGTTCACCCTCACTTGAATGATGGTGATGCACTCGGTTTGTTTCGTCCGACTTAGGTTCGATTTCAAAGGCTTTTTCCTCAGTTCGTTCTTCTCGTCTTTTTGGCGCTTCGGCTGTGCCGTCAAAGGAAAAGTTGATTAAATCGTCACCGCCTGCTTCCATACCGGCATCAACAATTTTTTTATTGTGTGCAGAAGTCGGCACAGTGCTTTCGTTCATTAAATCATCTAATATATTGTCTAAATTTGGGTCAATCGGTTTCTTCATCTTTTACTAATACTCCGCAAACTAAATATCTACTGCTTTTTTGGTTTGTAATACAGGTGGAAAGAACAACTATTTTGCTGTTCAAACTAACGTCAACATCAAGGTCTTCTCTCATATTTTTCAGGCTTGATGTCGGGTTTGTTATAGTGTCATGGAACTCCTCGATAGATTGCTCGTTGTTAAAATCAAAACTGTTAAGAATATGACGGTTGTCATATTTAAAAGCGGAAATCACTTGGTAAGTGAGCCTCCTCGTAGGGGTGTAAATATAAAAATATGGGTGAGAGTCAAAAAATTCCTTGTCTTCAAAATAATGAAGTGTGGTGAAAAACGAATCGGAATAGCCGTTATGACCGTAAATTACGGTTGTAAAATCGTCAAAAGTTTTGCTGTTCGCAGATTCGGTATAAATCGCACCGCTTGCCGACCAACTTTTGTCCTCGGCTTTATGCCTGAGATAAAATTCGTCATTCGCGGCACTTTGAACTATAGGGTAGTCAACCTTTGTGTCTTTGATTTTTATATAAGCATAAATTTCATCATTTTGCTTTTGCAAAGCGGCAAAGTTAATCGGGTTTTCAACCTTTTTTTGCGTAGTGCTTTCGGCAGTTGTTGAAACGCTTGTTGTATGTGGCGTTTGGTTATGCTTTTGAATTAAAGTTGAGCCGAAATAAACGCCTGCAAAAACAACTGCAAAAACGAGTAAAAATATGATTATAAGTTTTATCGATTTTTTCTTTTTGCTGTTTTGACTGTTTTCGTTATCACTCATAGTTATCACCATATCCGTATTTAAAGCAAGTATAGTATATCATAAACTTTTAAAAAATCATATACCTAACTTATAAAATTTTGAAGTTAACAAGATGAATTATTGTTCATCTTACAAATAGCTTCTCTCCTATCAACGGCGAATCCACCACCTTCTACGCAAGCCGTCCCTTTTGTCACTGCGTGACATTCCCCACACTGTGTGCACTCACCCTCGTCAGAGGGAAGCAAGAAAAGGTTAAGAAAATTAAGGCTGCTTATTCACAATCTTTTACAAAACAAAAAACCTGCTTGCATAATGCAAACAGGTTAATGCCGAAATATTAATTAGTCGTTATTTCTCTTTTTTGTAGCAACCATAACTGCGAAAGCTGCGCCTGCTGCAACTACACCGGCAACTGCTGCTGTTGATGAACCTGTTGCAGGTGACTTTGAAGAAGTGTTCTTTGTAGCTGAAGCCTTTGTTGTTTCAGCTGCTACTGTTGTAGTAGTTTCTTCGTTATCTTCAGAAGTTGTTGCTTTAGTTGTAGCTTCTGTTGTGTCATTTGCTTTTGTAGTAGTATTTGTTGTAGCTTCGGTAGTAGCTTCTGTAGTTGAAGCTGCTGTTGTTGTAGCAAATTCAACGATAGCGTTAACTACAACTTTACCTTCGTTCCAAGCTGTGATAGCTTTCTGAGATATAAAAGTGATTACGATTGTGCCGCCAGCGTTAGTAGCCTTTGTGTAGTCTGTGCCTTCAGCAAGACCGAGAGAACCAAGGTTGTCACTCCAGCTCTTAAATGTACCTTCACCGTTGTATGAGAAAGTAACTTTGCTTGCGTTAGCAGTGTCGATTGTGTAGGTTACGCCCTGTCTTGTTTCGCCGTTGACAGTTGTTTGAGCCTTACCCTGCTGAAGAACTGCTGCGGTAGGACTGCTTACATTGTCGGCTGCCATTGCAGGAAGAGCACTAACTGCCATCATTGATACTGCCATCATAGTGGCAACAACTAAAGAAATAATCTTTTTCATAAAAAATGCACCTCATCTTTTTATTACGAAATAAAATTTATCCGTTATTATTTAGCTCAATTATAACATTGTTAAACCGTTTTGTAAAGCGTTTTTTGAAAAAATGTACATATTTTTTTAACAACGCAAGGTATAGTGTCGTCTAATTCGCCAAAGCACAAAATATATTAACAAAATATAAATCTTTTAAATCGTGACGATATGTGTTATACTGTTTTCAACAATTAATTGTATTATAAATCGGTTAAAGGTAGTAATTATGAAAAACAAAAAAATGTTAAAAACAGTCAGGCAAAATTACAGTTTGATATTTGCGCCGCTTGCGACTGCTGTTATACTTTTGGTTGTTTTTGCAATGAACGGTATTTTCCCGTTTGGCAAAAGCAATGTTGAATACTATGATATGGCACAGGGAATTATTCCTAATTTTTATCATATTTGGGATGCGTTACACACAAAAGACACATCGCTATGGTTTAATTGGTATTCCGGTCTGGGTGTAAACGATACGGCAAATGCGTCGCTTTCCGTTTTTTGGCTCGCTCTTTTGGTACTTCCGCGCAGGCTTGTCGGCAAGGCTATGGGACTTTATGTGGTTATGACTTTCAGCCTCAGTGCATTAACTGCCGATTTGTTTTTGCGAATTGAAACCAAAACCAAACCGTTTATGTCAACTCTTTTGTCTGTTTGTTATGCGTTTTGCGGCTTTTCCGTTATGTATTATACCAACGCTTGGCAGGATACGGTGTTTTTGTTTCCGCTATTTATGCTCGCTTGGTGCGCACTCATGAAAAAAGGCAACATTGTGCCGTTTATATTGTTGACTGTTTTAAATGTACTTTGCGGATATTATGTTTTTATACTTTTAATGCTCTATGTTTTCTTTATGAGCTTTTTGTACCTTTGCTTTGTGAGCAACAAAAAAGACAGAAAAAGAAGAAGCTTTGAACTCGGGCTTTCAACCGTGCTCGGTTTCGGTATGTCCGCCGCAGTTCTTTTTCCTAAACTCGGTCAAACGCTTTCAAGCGAAAGATTTATTTCCGAAACAGGTTTTGATTTTTCACAAATTGTAAAACAGTATTTTGAAATCGCGAAAACAACAGTTTGCAAGAGCGACGATAAATGGTCGATGCTGTTTTGCGTTTCGTTGCCGCTTGCAATAATTATTTTGGGCATTGTGAAAAACAGAGATAAAAAGAAAATCAATCTTTTTTTTATTTTAAATATCTTGCTTTTGGTTGTGCTTATTGTTTGTGAGGGCGCAAATGCACTTATGCACCTCGGCGACTATAAATATTTTCCTATGCGAATGGGATACGCTTTAAGTTTTGCGTTCGTTTGGGCGGCAGGATATTATTCAAAATATCTTTTACTCAACAAATTCGATTTGAAAGATAAGTCGGGCAAAAATATTGTTACTGCGATTTTAAATATTGTTGTGGCAGTTGCGCTTTTTGTCCTAAGCTATTTAGTGATTAAAAAACTTGACGCAAAATTCGACTTTAAGTATTCGGTTTTATATATTCTTCCGCTTTTTGTCCTTATTTATATCGTGATTTTCAGCGGTAAAAACAGGATATTTGATTACAAAATTTCGTTTTCGCTTATTTTGGCGGAGACTATGGCACTTACATCAATATTTATTCCTTATGCGCAAACAGATATGCTTGAAAAAGAGCACAACCCTGCGTATATTTCAACTTCTCAGTCAATAAAGAAAAAGCTTGATATCGGCGAGTCCAAAACCGACAGAATTAAAACAATAGGCACTACGCTCAACTGCAATTACGGCACGGTAATGGGCAGAGCAACGATTGCCGACTGGACTCATTTGATTCCGAGTGATATTCAATCTTCGCTTATTTCTCTTGGCTACAGCGGTGAATATACAAGGCTTCACGACAGCGGCGGCACGGCATTTACCGACGCGCTTTTGGGAGTGAAAAATGTACTTTCCGTAAAAGAAGAAAGCGAAGAATTATATACAAAACTCGGCGAATCAAAGGGCTACAATTATTACGACTGCAATTACACATTGCCTTACGGTATTGTTGTTGACAAAAGCGTTTTGAACATAACAAACGACGGCTCAGATTGGAAAAAACTTAACAATGAACTTTATGCGGCAATATCCGGTGACAATGAAAATATTGTCAGCGACGCCGAACTTAAGCTGAAATCTAAAAACGGAGAAGAAGAAATATATTCGTTTAAATCAAAACAAAACAGCATTGCTTATTTCAGGTTGGAGGGCGCTCAGGGCGTTCGCGTTTATGTTAACGGTAAAAAGCTCGTGATTCCGTCAATCGACAGAGAAAAAGCAACAAAGTATCCGGGAAGATTTAATCGAAATCTTATTTGTTTGGGTTCTTTCGGCGAAGATGAAGTTGAAATCAAACTTGTGTTTAAAGAGGGAAAGTATGAGCAGGCAAAAGATTTCAGAAACAACGGACTTTCGCTTGACGAGGATGAAAACAAATACTTTTCTTGTGAAGTCGGTCTTATGAGCCTTGATAAGCTTAAAAATGTTTGCAATATGTACAATTATAAATCAAATGCAAAAGCTGAAAATTACAGTTTAAACATCGGTGCAAATGCAGACGGCGAACAAAAAGTTTTGCTTTTACCGCTTCAACATAACGGTTGCTGGAATGGCGAGGTTAACGGAAAAAGCAGCGAAGTTAAATCTGTTCTCGGAGTTTTCAGCGCGGTTGAACTTGACGAGGGAAGCAATAAAGTTGAATTGCATTTTATGCCGACGGGGCTTAAAAGCGGACTTGCCGTGAGTGCGGCGAGTATAATTATTTTTGCACTTGTGCTTTTGCTTAAGAAGAAAAATAAATTTGTCGGCAATGCTCTGTGCAGTGGTGTATATGCGCTTTATTGTGTTTTGTTTGCGCTTGCTTTTGCTTTGATTTATGCTATACCTATAATATATTTAGTGTTGCATTTGCTGATAAAATGATGTAGAAAAGAGTATCAATTATGATAAAATCGCAATTTTTGTTACAATTTTGTTGCAAAAAGAGGTAGTGTATGATATACTTTGCTTAACTTATATTTAATGAATAATTATATGTTTTTAAACAAACAACATATTTAATGGAGGTTAGAAATGAAAGTAGTAATTCTTGCAGGCGGATATGGTACCCGTATCAGCGAAGAAAGTCAGAACAAGCCTAAGCCTATGATTGAACTTGGCGGTTATCCTATTCTTTGGCATATTATGAAAACTTATTCTCACTACGGTTACAATGAATTTGTAATTTGTGCGGGTTATAAGCAATATGCAATCAAAGAATATTTTGCAAACTATTTCCTTCATTGCTCAGATGTTACATTTGATTTTACAGCTTCTAACAAGATGACTGTTCACAGTGAGCATGCAGAGCCTTGGAAGGTAACAGTTGTTGATACCGGCCTTGACACAATGACAGGCGGCAGAGTTAAGCGTATTCAGGAATATGTGGGCGATGAGCCGTTTATGCTTACTTACGGCGACGGTGTTTCCGATGTTAATATCGACGAACTTGTTAAGTTCCATAAGGAGCACGGTCATATTGCAACAATGACTGCAGTTTCTGTAGGTCAGCGTTTCGGTTGTCTCGGTATTGAGGACGACCTTACCATTTCTTCTTTCAGAGAAAAGAGCGATATGGACGGTAGCCGTATCAATGCAGGCTTTATGGTTCTTGAACCTAAGATTTTTGATTATATCGATGGCGATTCAACAGTATTTGAAAAGGAACCTCTTGAAAAAGTTGCTTCAATGGGTGAACTTGACGCCTATATTCATAACGGTTTTTGGAAGCCTATGGACACTTTGAGAGAAAAAATGCAGCTTGAAGAAATGTGGGCTGACGGAACAGCTCCATGGAAGGTTTGGTAAAAATAATGGACTTATCATTTTATAAAGATAAAAAAGTACTTGTAACAGGTCATACCGGTTTTAAAGGCTCTTGGCTTTGCAAAATTCTTGTAAATGCAGGCGCAAAGGTTGTAGGTTATTCTATTGACCCGCCTACAAACCCGAACCTTTTTAAGCTTTCGGGTATTGAAAACGAGATTACATCTTACATTGCGGATATTCGTGACCTTGACAAGCTTAAAGAAGTATTTGAAAAGGAACAGCCGGAACTTGTTTTCCACCTTGCTGCTCAGCCTATCGTTCGTGACAGTTACAAGATGCCCGTATACACTTATGAAACAAATGTAATGGGTACTGTTAATATTTGCGAATGTGTAAGGCTTTTTGACTGCGTCAAGTCATTTCTTAACATCACTACCGATAAGGTATATGAAAATCAGGAAACAAATGTCGCTTTCACTGAAGATATGCCTCTTGACGGTTATGACCCATATTCAAACAGTAAGTCTTGCTCTGAGCTTGTAACTCACAGCTACAAGAAGTCATTTTTCACCGACGGTCGTGTTGCCGTTTCAACTTCAAGAGCAGGTAATGTTATCGGCGGCGGTGACTTCGCTAATGACAGAATTATTCCTGACTGTGTAAGAGCGGTTGAAAAGGGCGAAACTATTATTGTTCGTAACCCTAATTCAACAAGACCTTATCAGCATGTACTTGAACCTCTCAAGATTTATCTTATGATTGTTGAAGCTCAGTATAAGAACCACGAGCTTGAGGGTTACTATAATGTAGGTCCTAACGATGAGGACTGCAGAACTACAGGCGAGCTTGTTACTCTTTTCTGCAACCTTTGGGGTGACGGCGCAAGCTGGAAAGATGTGAGCGAAGCCAATGCTCCTCACGAAGCTAATTTCCTTCGCCTTGATACAACTAAAGTAAAGACCGTTTTCGGCTGGCAGCCTCGCTGGAGTGTTGAAGAAGCAGTTGAAAAGATTGTTGAATGGACAAAGGTGTATTTTGACGGTGGGGATATCTCTGCTATTATGGATAAACAAATAAATGAATTTTTCAATTTGGAGGACTGATTAATGTTAGAAAATAAGACAGAAGAACAGGCAAAAAAAGAAATACTCGATATGGTTGCAGAATATTGCGACACATTTAAGAAGAAAGCACCATACAAAGAGGGTGACAGAATTCCTTACGCAAGCCGTGTGTTTGACAACAAGGAAATGACAAATCTTGTTGACTCTGCTCTTGAATTTTGGCTTACAGCAGGCAGATATTGCGACAAGTTTGAAAAGGACTTCGGCAAGTATCTTGGCGTTAAGTATGTTTCACTTGTAAACTCGGGTTCATCTGCTAACCTTCTTGCTTTCGCAACTCTTACTTCACCTCTCCTCGGTGACAGAAGAATTAACAGAGGCGACGAAGTTATCACAGTAGCAGCAGGTTTCCCAACCACAGTTGCTCCTATGATTCAGTACGGTGCAGTTCCTGTATTTGTTGACTTAACCATTCCTCAGTATAATATTGACGCATCTCAGCTTGAAGACGCACTCAGCGATAAGACTAAGGCTGTTATGATTGCTCACACACTCGGCAATCCTTTCGACCTTCAGGCTGTTAAAGATTTCTGTACTAAGCACAACCTTTGGCTTATTGAAGATAACTGCGACGCTCTCGGCAGTAAGTATGTTATCGACGGCGAAGAAAAGTTTACCGGTACTATCGGCGATATCGGTACTTCAAGCTTCTACCCACCACACCATATGACAATGGGCGAGGGCGGCGCTGTTTACACTGACGACCCGCTTCTTAACAAGATTGCCCGTTCAATGCGTGACTGGGGTCGTGACTGCGTATGCCCATCGGGTATGGACAACCTTTGCGGTCACCGTTTTGACAAGCAGTACGGTGAACTTCCTCTCGGTTATGACCACAAGTATGTATATTCACACTTCGGTTTCAACCTCAAGGCAACTGAAATGCAGGCAGCAGTAGGCTGTGCTCAGCTTGAAAAGTTCCCTTCATTTGTTGAAAGAAGACGCCACAACTTCGACAGACTTCATAAGGCTCTTGAAGCTGTTTCAGATAAGCTTATTCTTCCGGAACCTGTTAAGAACAGCACACCTTCATGGTTCGGTTTCCTCATCACTTGCAAAGAGGGCACATCAAAGAACACTGTAGTTCAGTACTGTGAAGACCACGGTGTACAGACAAGAATGTTATTTGCAGGTAACATTGTTAAGCAGCCTGTATTTGACGAAATGAGAAAGTCAGGCAAGGGTTACCGTGTAATCGGCGATCTTGCTGTAACAGACAGCATTATGAACAATACTTTCTGGATCGGCGTATACCCTGGTATGACTGACGAAATGATTGATTATATGGCTAAAACAATCATTGAGGCTGTAAATCTTTAATTTTTAATAATTTTTTAGCACAGCTTTGCCCCTAAAATTTGAAATTTTAGGGGTAAGGCTTGCTTTTGTGAATGGAGATTTTTTTAGACTTTGATGAAATCGGTCTGATTATCTCGGCGTAAATGACATAAGGAGAAAATTTATATTATGAAAATCAAAGTTTCAAACTACATTGCGCAGTTCCTTGTTGACCACGGTGTAACTGACGCATTCTCGGTAGTTGGCGGCGGCGCAATGCACCTTAATGACGCTTTCGGTCACCAAGAGGGTTTGCACACAACATACAATCATCACGAGCAGGCTTGCGCCATTGCGGCAGAAGCCTATGCAAGACTTGAAAACAAGATTGCTCTTGTTTGCGTAACATCGGGACCGGGCGGCATCAATGCACTTACAGGTGTATGCGGCGGTTGGCTTGATTCTATCCCTATGTTTATCGTTTCGGGTCAGGTAAAATATACTACTACTTCTCGCTATGCAAAAACTTTAAATCCTGAAATTAATCTTCGCTCACTCGGTGACCAGGAGTACGATATAGTTAAGTCTGTTGAAGCTATGACCAAGTACGCAACCATGATTGAAGACCCTATGGATATTCGTTATGCTTGCGAAAAGGCTTGGCACCTTGCAACAACCGGCAGACCGGGTCCTGTTTGGCTCGATGTCCCTGTTGATATTCAGGGCACTGTTATTGAAACAGATGACCTTAAAGGTTATGACCCTGCCGATGATGATGCGCTTCTTCCTCCTCATATTGCAGACAGCGAAGTTGAATATGTTCTTGACGCTATCAAAAATGCCGAAAGACCTGTTATTTACGCAGGCGGCGGTATTCGTCTTTCAGGCGGATATGATGAATTCAGAAAAGCTATTGAAAAGCTTAATGTTCCTATCGTAACTTATTGGAACAGCGTTGACCTTATTGAAAATGAGCATCCTCTTTATGTAGGTCGCGGCGGTAATATGGGTGACCGTCCGGGTAACTTTGCGGTTCAAAACTCTGACCTTGTTGTTGCAATCGGCACAAGAATTTCTATTCGTCAGGTTGGCTACGGCTATGACACTTGGGCAAGAGAAGCAAAGGTTATTATGGTTGATATCGACAAGAGTGAAATGATGAAGCATACGCTCCATGTTGATAAAGGCATTTGGGCAGACGCTAAAGATTTCCTTGCAAGTGTAAATAAGCTTGCAGATGAAAAAGTATTTACTGACCAAAAGTGGCTTGACATTTGCCAAAATTGGAAACATAAATACCCTGTTACTCTTGACAGGCATTGGAATAACGGCGGCGAATTTGCAAATGTTTTTGCATTTGTTAAATATCTCAGCGACCAACTTCCTGAGGAAAGCTATACCGCTGTATCTAACGGCGCTTGCTGCGTAGTAGGTCACCAAAACTATACTATGAAAAAGGGCACAAGGTTTATTATCAACAGCGCCATTGCAAGTATGGGTTACGGTCTTCCGGCTGCTATCGGTCTTTGCGTTGCCGACGGCAGGAAAGACACAATTTGCCTTGAGGGTGACGGCTCAATAATGATGAACCTTCAGGAACTTCAAACTGTTGTTACCAACAATCTTCCTATCAAGCTTTTCCTTATTAACAATCAGGGTTATCATTCTATCAGACTTACTCAAACAAATATTTTCAGCGAGCACACCAAGGTTGGTATCGGTCCTGAATCTCACGACCTTTCATTCCCTGAATTTTCTAAGATTGCCGAGGCTTTCGGTTTCCCTTATTACAGTGCTCACAATAATGACGATATGAAGAAGGTTGTTGACGAAGTGCTTGCCGAGCCGGGCTTCGCATTTTGTGAAATCTTTACCGATACTACTCAGGTTTGGGAGCCAAAGAGCAGTGCAAGAAGACTTGACGACGGTACTATCGTAAGCCCTCCGCTTGAGGACCTTGCTCCGTTCTTATCTCGTGAAGAACTTCGTGAAAACCTTTATATTAAGCCTCTTGAGGGTGAATAAATAAAAGTAGGTTAAATTTATGCTTATTAAAATTGCAGCGTGGTGCTGGCACATAATCAAAGCGATTATGGACTGGTTTCGCAGAGTATTTACCAAAATTACAAAAGTTGAAATTAAAGATGAAGTGTGGAACGGTTTTGTTCAGTTTGTAAAATTCGGCTTAGTCGGTCTTTCAAATACTGTTATTTCTTATGCGACATACTATATCCTCGTTCCGCTTCATGTTAATAAATATGTGGCAAGTGTTATCGGTTTCATTTTGAGTGTAGCGAATGCATTTTATTGGAACAACAGCTATGTATTTAAGAAAGAAGACCAGGAGCAGCGTTCGCCTGTTGAAGCGTTTATCAAGCTTTTCCTTTCTTATGCGGGTACAGGTTTAGTGCTTCATAATATTCTTCTTTGGTTCTTTACATCAATTTGCCATATTAACGACTATGTTGCACCGGTACTCAATTTGTTAATTACAATTCCTCTTAACTTTGTGCTTAATAAATTTTGGGCATTTAGAGCAAAGAAGAAGGAAGAAAAGCAGTAAAGTCAGGTTTAAATTATGAAAAAAGCTATAGTTACTGGTGCTACCGGCGCAGTCGGTACGGCGCTTGTCAATAAACTTATAAGCGAGGGCGTTGAGGTTCTTGTTCTTGTTCGCAAGGGCGGACGAGTTAACAAGATTCCTGTTAACCCGCTCGTTAAAATTGCATATTGTTCGCTTGATGAAATGGTAGATTTTCAAAATGAAAACGATGAAAAATATGACGCCTTTTTCCACCTTGCCTGGGCAGGTCCTTACGGCAAGGACAGGGACGATATGTTTCTTCAAACAAATAATATCAAAAATGAACTTGAAGCGGTTAAGCTTGCAAGCCGTTTCGGCTGTGATGTGTTTGTAGGTGCAGGCAGTCAGGCTGAAAACGGCAGGCTTAAAGACGGGGAGAAAGTTTCTCCGTCATCGCCGACAAACCCTAATAACGGCTACGGTATCGCTAAACTTGCGGCAGGCAAAATGAGCAGAATTCTTTGCTCTCAGCTTGGTATCAGGCACATTTGGTGCAGAATTTTGTCCGCATACGGTCCGGGCGACGGTGCTCACACTATGGTTATGAGCACTATTATCAAGTTTTTAAACGGTGAGGACTGTGACTTTACCAAGGGAGAACAGCAGTGGGACTTCCTTTATAACGGCGATATTGCAAACGCTTTTTACCTTGCCGCTGAAAAGGGTAAGGACGGTGCGATTTACACAGTCGGTTCGGGCAAAACAAGAAGCCTTAAAGATTATATTACCGACATTCGCGACATTGCGTGCCCGAGCGCTAAGTGTAACTTCGGCGCAGTCGATTATTTCCCTAATCAGGTTATGTATCTTTGCGCGGATATTGACGACTTAAAGCGTGACACGGGCTTTGAGCCGAGCGTTGATTTTAAAACAGGTATTAAAAATACGGTTGAGTGGTATAAAAGAGGGAATTAATTATGGCAGATTTAATATTAATACCGGTTGTAGCGTTGCTGCTGTATAAAATTTCTTATAACAAAACAGGACTTAATCGAGATTATCTTTCTATTGAAACAACACAGGCTATGCGCGGTGTTATGATACTTGATGTTGTATTGTTTCATTTTTGTTTAGATTATCTTAATGTAAATCAAAAACTTTTGAGCGTTTGCCAAGGTGACGATGCAGTAAAAATATTCTTTTTCCTCTCCGGTTACGGTTTGGTTTACTCGGTTAAGCATAAAGGCGACACTTATCTTAAAGGATTTTTCAGCCACAGGCTTGTAAAAATTGCAATTCCGTTTGTTATAGCGGCAATTCCTCATATCTTCTTGTTCAGGCACGCAGGTGTTTATTATTTGCCAAATACACAGCTTACATTTAAGACTTTGTTTGAGCTGTTTTTCCATAACGGATATACTATTGTATATAACGCTTGGTATGTTGTTGAACTTATTGTTTTATATGTTGCATTTTACATTTCCTTCAAAATCGCAAAAGGTAATTTTGAAAGAGGTGTTAATATAACCGTTTTGTTGACAGTACTTTGTATGATAGGCTTTTATATGCTCTATTTAAAACAAAGCTGGCTTCATATGTGGTATTTTTCTACTTGGGCATTTGCTTTCGGCGTTATTTGGAGCGCCAAAGAGGAGCAGATATTCAAGTTTATTCAAAAACATTTTAATCTGATATTTTGCGTATCGATTTTAATGGTTTCATTCTTGGCAATATTCAGAAGAGAAATTATGTTCCAATTTTCTGCGAATAACTATATAATGTCAAAGAGTATGATTTTAGGACCTTTTATCGTTTTCGGTGTTGTTGTAGGTTCTATGAAATTCAAACTTGGTTGCCCTGTGTGGAAATTTTTCGGAAAAATCTCGTATGAGCTTTTCTTAATTCACGGTATTTTCTACAATGAATTGAGGGGCGGAGATATTTATATTAAAAACGATTTGCTTTACATTGTAATCGGTGTCGCACTTTCTATCGCTGCGGCAACATTGCTTTACTATATCGATAAATTTATTTTAAAAGGATATTTTAAACTTATCGGCAAAAAAACTAAAGAGGAGAGCAAACAAAATGGATGAAAAGAAAAAAATCGGAATTATGATTCCGTGTTACAACGAGCAGGAAAATATTGTTCAAATTTGCAATGCCGTTGTTAAGGAAATAACGGAAGAACTTCCGCAATATGATTATGAAATTCTTATTATGGACAACTGTTCTACCGACAATACCCGTCCTCTTATCAGGCAGATTTGCAAGCAAAACCCTAAGATTAAGGCTATTTTGAACGCTAAAAATTTCGGTCAGTTCAATTCGCCTTATTACGGTATGCTTCATGTTGACGGTGACTGCGTCATTCCAATTTGTGCCGATTTCCAGGACCCGGTTGAAATGATTCCTAAATTCGTTCACGAGTGGGAGAACGGTTACAAAATCGTATGTGCTATTAAATCTTCAAGTAAAGAAAATAAACTTATGTACTGGGCAAGAAGCTGTTATTACAAGATGATTAAAAAGATGTCATCTGTTGAGCAGATTGAGCACTTTACAGGTTTTGCTCTTTATGACAGAGCATTTATTGATGTTCTTAAAGACCTTGACGACCCAACTCCTTTTATCAGAGGTATCGTTGCGGAGCTTGGCTTTAAGAGAAAAGATATTGAGTTTGAACAGCCGAAGCGTAAGGCAGGCAAAACTCACAACAATTTCTATTCTCTTTATGACGCGGCAATGCTTTCGTTTACTTCTTATACAAAGATGGGTCTTCGTATTGCAACTTTTGCAGGTTTCGGAATCGGTATTTTAAGCTTTGTTATCGGTATTATTTACCTTATTATGAAGCTTATTTGGTGGGACAGATTCCCCGGCGGTACAGCTCCTGCAATTATTTGCTCAATGTTCCTTGGCGGAATTCAGCTTTTCTTCCTCGGCTTCCTCGGCGAATACATTATGAGTATGAATGCTCGTATTATGAATCGACCGCTTGTTGTTGAAGAAGAAAGAATAAATTTTGATGAAGACGGAGAGGCGAAAAAATGAAAAAAAACAAACTGAAAAAAGACAACCTACTTACTATTGACAAACTGTATTTTGCATTATCTTTTTTACTTATCGCAGTTGCATTTCTTGTGATTGTATTTAGCAAAGGTAAAGCATTTAACAATTTGTTTTGGCACGGAAGTACACTCGGCTATTATCCCGACCTTTTTGAAAGTGTAATTCACGCAAGAACGAGAAATCCTTATAAGTTAGACGCTATTTATCCTGCGTTTGCTTATTGTTTGATTTATTTCTTCAATTTCTTTATTCCGGGCAGTTATAAAAACAATTTCGGCGATTTGCAAAATATATGCGACCAAAGCGAAACTTTTGTTATAGCACATCTTTTTTATACTATGATAACTCTTGCGTTTGCATATTTTATTATCAAATCTTTTGGTAAAACCGAATATAAGGGCAAATATGCGTTAATCCTTATTTTTCTCACATCTTCGCCGTATATTTTCCTTATTGAAAGAGGTAATACGGTTATAATCACAATTTTGTTTTTGTTTGTTTATATTTTCGGTTATAACAGTGAAAACAAAGTGATTAGAGAACTTGCGCTTATATGCCTTGCGTGTGCTGCCGCAATGAAACTTTATCCGGCGCTTTTCGGTCTTCTCCTTTTGTCGGACAAAAAGTATAAAGAAGCAGTAAGGGCTGTTATTTACGGTGTTGTTTTATTCGTTGTTCCGTTTTTCTTTATGGGCGGTTTGGGACAGATTCCTCAAATGCTCAAGAACTCGTTAACGCTTAACAATAATACAATGAGCGGTTCAACCGGCTTTGGCTACGGCTTTAAAGTTAATGTTACAAGCGCACTCGGAAGTGTGTTTGACTGGCTTTTTGCCAAGAATTACAGCATGTACATCAAAATGGGTGTATATTTTGTTGTTCCTCTTCTTCTTTTGGGCTCACTCTTTATTAAGAAAAATTGGAAGAGAGTTGCTGCAATCAGCCTTGTTGTAATTCTTATGCCGGACTTCAGCTTTATTTATAATGTTATTTATCTTCTTATCCCTCTTATCCTTTTCATCAAAGATGTCAGAGGCAAAAAGATAACATTTTGGAATACAATTTATATGCTCTGCTTTGTGGGCGCATTTGCTCCGCTTCCTTACGGTGATATTTTCCGTTCGGTCGGCGGCTACAACAATATGAATTTCGGCACAATGGTGTCTTCAATGAGTTTGATTGTGCTTGCGCTTCTCCTTACAGGTGAGGGCATGCACAAAATGTTTAAAAACAGTAAGAAGATTATTGTTTGCGGCACACTTGTAATTGCGATTGTTTTCGGCGCTGTTCCTTATGTACTTGCAGATAAGAGCGAACCTGTCATTCAAACTGTTGAATCAGTATGGCAGCTTACAGATAATGAAAAGGCTCAGGTCGGCGAACTTTATAATTATGTTAAGGAAAATGTCGGCGAAGATGATGATGTTCTTTGCTTCCCTAAAGTTGATTCGCTTTCAGATTTTGACAATCTTGACAATCATTTGTGGTACAGCAGTATCGAAGCAAAAGATACTGTCGTTGCTGAAAGAACATTTAAGAAACTTATGCCGAAGTATGTAGTGGTTGACCTTTCCAACTATTCTAACTATATGCTTTTGCTTAAAAACGAAAAGCTTGACGACTCCGATTATGATTCACTTATGACAATGCAAAGTCAGGTTGTTTCATTCTTGAACAAAAAGAAGTACGAAGTTGTTAAATATGTTAAAACTGAAAACAACAGGTATATTGCCGTTTGGGAAAACAGCAAGTATATAGAAAATGAGAGCAATTTCTGGAACGACGGCGGTAAGGGTACAAAGACTGAACCGTATATCATTTCAAGTGCTGAAAGCCTTGTTAAGTTCAGCGATGTAACAAACTGCGGCAGAACATTTGAAAATAAGTTTATATCAATTACAGAAGATATCGATATGTCGGGTGTTAAACAATTTACTCCTATTTCAAGGTTTGACTCGGTAGGCATATTTAAAGGCTTCTTAGACGGTAAGGGTCATACAATTTCGCACCTTACACTTAAATACAGTATGACTTCTAAGAATACCGACGCTTCAAATATCGCTTTTGTAAATAACCTTTACGGTACAATCGCTAACCTCAAAATTGAAAATTCTTTATATGAAGGTTATAATGCCGCTACATTTGTAAGAACAAGTAATGTCGGCGTCGCTTCAATAATTAACTGTATGTCTTCAAATAATACAATTAAGGCTGCCAACAGAGCCGGTGCAATCGGCGACAAGTTCGGTGCAGTAATTGTTAATACCGTTTCGGATAACGATAAGGTAGAGGGCAAAAAGAATTCCGGCTTTATCGGTCTTAAAGATACAGTTGCCGATACCAGAAACTGTTATTCAACAACAGGTGACATCAGAAATTACGCAACTCTTGTCGATTCTTCTTATATCAATTCTCAAACAATGGTTGACTCTCTTAATGCTTATATGGACACTTACAGAGATTACCAAATCGCTTGCAACAAGAAGCTTAAGAAGAAAAAAAAGGTTAAAATTGTTGAATACAGCAAATGGACACTTAAAGACGGTAAATTGACTTTTGTTAAGTAACGGAGGAACAAAATGAAAAGAATATTAACTTACGGCACATTTGACCTTCTTCACTACGGACATATTCGTCTTTTAAAAAGAGCAAAGGCAATGGGAGATTATCTCATTGTCGCTCTTTCAACCGATGAATTTAATGCAGGTAAGGGCAAAAAGGCTTATCATACCTATGAAACGAGGAAAAAGATGCTTGAAGCTATCAGGTATGTTGACCTTGTAATTCCTGAGGAAAATTGGGAACAAAAGATTAATGATGTTAAAGAATACCATGTTGACACGGTAGTTATGGGCGGCGACTGGGCAGGTAGTGATAAGTTTGATTATCTTAAAGATTACTGCGAGCTTGTATTTCTTGACAGAACACCGGGCATTTCAACCACTCAAATTAAAGAAGATTTGGGCTTGCAAGACGCAATAAGCGGTGTTGACCAGCTTCCGGGAGAAGCAGAATAATATTGATTTATTGAGGAGGAAATTATGGATAAAATAGCAGTATTAATTCCTTGCTATAACGAGGAAAAAACAATAGGCAAAGTTGTAAGAGATTTTAAAGCGGTTTTGCCTGAAGCAACAATTTATGTTTACGATAACAATTCGCAAGATAAAACAAGTGAAATAGCAAAGGCTGAGGGCGCTGTTGTAAAGTATGAATATCAGCAAGGTAAGGGTAATGTTATTCGCAGAATGTTTAGGGAAATTGACGCTGAATGTTATATTATGACTGACGGCGACGACACATATCCGGCTGAATTTGCAAGAGAAATGTGCGACAAAGTTCTTGAAAGAAATGTTGATATGGTAGTAGGCGACCGTTTGTCTTCAACATATTTTGAAGAAAACAAAAGACCTTTCCACAACTTCGGCAACTCTTTGGTTAGAGCAAGCATCAACACAATTTTTAAGTCGGACATTAAGGATATTATGACCGGTTACCGTGCATTCAGCTACAATTTTGTTAAAACATTCCCTGTTTTGTCAAAAGGTTTTGAAATTGAAACAGAAATGACAATTCACACTGTTGACAAAAATATGTTTTGCGAAAATGTTATTATTGAATATCGTGACCGTCCTGAGGGAAGTGAATCAAAGCTCAATACTTATTCCGACGGTTTTAAGGTAATCAAAACAATTATCAGATTATTTAAAAACTACAAGCCTTTTGCATTCTTTTCACTTCTTGCATTGCTTCTTTTTGTAATTTCGGCTGCTTTCTTTATTCCTGTACTCGTTAACTTTTTCCACACAGGAACAGTTGAAAAAATTCCTACTGTTATTGTTTGCGGCATTACAATGCTTGCGGCTGTTATCAGCTTCTTCTCGGGTCTTGTGCTTGACACTATTAAGCAAAAGAACAGACAGGACTTTGAACTCAGCTTACATCAATCCAGTGACAGATATAAGGACTTGCAAAATAAATGATTAAAAAATTATTTAATAAATACAAAGAAATAATCAACTATATATTTTTCGGCGTGCTGGCTACGATTGTTAATTTAGTCAGCTTCAAAATATTTGATTTAATATTAGGCGCTAAGCTTTATTTAATTACAAATGTTATCAGTTGGATAATTACCGTAATTTTTGCTTATATTACAAATAAGCTTTGGGTATTTGAATCAAAAAGCTGGAAAAAAGATGTTGTTATTAAAGAACTTATCGGCTTTTTCGGCGCAAGGCTTTTCAGCCTCGGCGTGGAAGAACTCGGTTTGTGGGTTACAATTACACTTTGCCATATGGGTCAAATGGATTGGGAAGTTTTCGGACTCAGTATAGACGGCAATATGGTTGCAAAAGTTATAATGCAGGTTGTAGTTGTTATACTCAACTATATTTTCAGTAAATTTATTATATTTACAAAAAAAGATTCAAAGAAAAAAGAAACTGCCGAAGGCGGAAATGCAGTTGCAGTCGATAAAAAAAGAAAAAATTATTCAGACATTATTGCAGCGATTTTCTTATTTGTATTTTTTATCGGCGTAATGATTGTTCCTGCCGCTTACAGAAGCAACGGTATTGTTTTTGCCGGTGTTCCTGCGCTTGTCGGCGTGATTTCGCTTATGTTTAAAAAGTTCTCTTTTTCAAAAAAAGCGGATAAGTTTTGCGTAATTTCGTCTGCAGTTTTGTCGGCGCTCTTTTTGGCAATGCTTTCAATAACAAGCGTTTATGCAAACAGCCTTGTACCGCTCGGCAAAGCAATCGCCAAAAAAGGAATTGCAAGCAGCTCGGCTGATTCAATCATTCTTCTTGTGGTATTTAGCGCCGGCATCTTGCTCAGCGTTTATATCACTTGTATGACTTTGTTTGATTTGTCGTTTGTATCAAGCAATGATAAATCAAACTCAAGCATATTTTTTGGTAATAAAGTAAGAATCAACAAATATTTACTTCCAATTTTTGTTATAACTCTTATATGTGCTTTGGGCGGTCTTTTGGGCTATGAGTATCCTGACACATATGAAATTTATAAGGATGTTATCGCAAATGAATATAACGATTGGCACACTGTTAACTATGAAATGTTTATAAAACTTTGCGTGTCTGTTGTGCCTAAAAAGCTTGTTTATTCGGGTGTAATTGCAATTCAGGCATTCTTTTGGGTGCTTATTTCCAACTATGCGCTAAATTCACTTTTTGACACTTTCAAGTCTGAAAAGGCGTGCAAATATTATGCGATTTTGAGCAGTGTCCTTTTAACTCCTCATTTTTATGTTCAGTTTGCAATTAAGGACCCGCTTTTCAGTATGATGATGTTCGGCTTCGCCGTAAGTGTTTTTAACTTCATTAGTAAGGAAAAGCCAAGTAAAAAAGAATATGTTTTGCTTGTTGTGCTTGGAATAGGCGCGGCTATGTTCAGGCATATGGCAGATGTTGTTGTTTTGGTTTCATTTGTTGTTGTCGGAATATACAGATTTTTCGCTTACAAAAAAGACTTCAAAAATGCTGTTAAAATCGTTGCACTCGGCTTAATTCCGTTTGTGCTTACAAGCTTTATGACGAATATAGTCGGCATTAAAATGCTCAAGGCTGAAGAAAATCCGTCTTATGTAACTTATACCGTTCCGATTTATATGGCAGTTGCCGTAACGGATAAAGTCGGCAAGGACAATGTTGACGAGGAACTTGTTGACACCCTTGAAAGCATAATGCCTGTTGAAGAATGGTGCTCATATTATGAATCAAACATATATTGGGCAGATACTGTAACAAGAACTTGGGGCTCGGTAGGCGACAGAGTTAATCAATTTGATGACGAATTTTTGTCAAATGTTTTAAAAGGCAACTTTAAACTTTTGGCAAGCCATCCGGTTGAATATATAACTTCTTTGTTTAATATCACTTCTATAGTTTGGGAAATATCCACTCCTCTTGACGGCTATGAATGGAGCACTTCAAATGCATACAATAATACGCATGTAATGTTTAACGGCGCATATATGGTTAGCTGGTCAACCGTCCTCTCAACAGAGTGGAATCCGTTTTTAAGCACATTTATGTGGCGCGGCGGAATATGGATATTCACAGCTTTGTTGGCTTCTGCAATTATGATTAAAAAGAAGCGCGCAAATGAAATAATCACTATTGTTCCTATTGTGATTTATGCGGCTTCGCTTATGATTAGTTGCCCGGCTCAAGACCCGAGATATGTTTTGAGCTTTATGGAAGTAGGGTTGTTTTATATGGTTGCGGCACTGTTTAATAAAAAAGAGTTGCCCGACGCTTCGCCGAATATTGAAGAAAACGAGAATTAAATTAATAAATAAAAGGACTGTTTCACAAATGAAAGTGAAGCAGTCCTTTTTGTATTGTTTGATTTATTTTATATATGGTCCTTATATGTTTCAGCGGTGATTATGCCGTCGTTTACATTAAGCTTGCAAATACGGGCGTTTCTTCTGTCGCCGTCAAGTCCGTCGTCCTCAATATCCCTTGCGTGGTAGATTGCGTACCACTGACCCTTATATTTTATCATTGAGTGGTGACCCGTGCCCTCCTCAAATTCGTTTGCTTTCATAACGGGATGATAAGTGTTTGCGTCAGGGTACTTTTCAAACTTGATTTTTGTAAGGTCGGTTTCGTCAGTTTTTGCTCTTGCGTAGCCGATATAGTAAGTTGGCTGAAGGTAGCAGTTGCCGGAATACATAAGGTATTGCCAGTCGCCCTGTTTAAAGTAGAACGCGCCTTCAATCGTGTGCCAATTTTCGCCCTTTTTGTACCTGTCACGCATATAAATGTCTTCGTCAAGAGTAGGGGTAAGCATAGTAACCGGCTTGCCCTCAACTTCAGTTGGAGTTATAAGCCTGTCGCAAACGATGTATGTGCCCGGTCGCTCGCCCTCAAATGAGTTGGTAGAGTAGAAAATGAACATACCATTCTCATTCTTTACTACATGAGAGTCGATAGAAAACGGGTGAAGAAGCTGCTTCGCATTTTCAAAAGGACCGAGTGGACTTTTTGAGCTTGAAACATGCATAGCTTGGTGATGGCCACCCTTGTCAGGCTCATCATCGAAAAATTCAAATGAACAGTACATATAATATGTTCCGTCAACTTCAATAACACTCGGTGCCCAAAAGTCGTGAACACCCTTGCCGTCATAAGTGAAAACTCTGCCGTAAAAATTCCATTTGCCAAAAAGGTCGTCGGCATAGTAAGCGTAAATTCCGTCACTTCCGGTTGTGTAAATGTAAAACTTGCCGTTTGTTTCAAAAATGAACGGGTCGGCTTGACCGATATAATTTTCTTTATCTATTTCAAGTAAATGCATTGTAATTCTCCTAAAATTTGATAGGCTAATTTTACTACACAGCACACTTTATTTCAATAGTTAATCGGAATTTTTGCAAATATAATACCATTTACAATCGCAACAAACGATACTCGGCTTTGGAGTTATGCCGCTTTGCATAAGTTCTTTTACTTTCGCGTCGTATTTTTTCACTTTTTCTTCGTCTTTACATTCGCCGTTTATATTATTTGGGCAGTGGCGGCACACTTCGTCGCAGTGCTCAATAAAAGTCACTTTTTCATTTTTGTAACTTCCTTTGATTTTCTGCATATTGGCGCAAAATTCGTCGCTGTAGCCTTTGCCCTCAAACCTTGGAAGGCATAACGCGTGGTGATATCTGAGCTCCATTATTTTACAAACCTTTTAAGTCTGTTTGTAAGGATAGCGGCGATAACGATTTTAACTGCGTCGGGAATAAGGAAAGGGGTTACGCACCAGCCGAGAATAGTTGCAAGGGAAGCAGGGTCGTTGTTTTTGTTATAAACAACTGCAAACCAAGCGGTGCCGAATGCGTAGCAAACGAGAATACCTATTACCATTGAAATGATGAGCGGCACAAGCTTGCCCTTAAACTTGTCTGAAGCAAAGCCGACGATAAGAGCGGTGAAAATAAAGCCGATAATGTAGCCGCCGGTTGAGCCTAAAATGATTGACATACCGCCTGCGAAACCTGCAAATACCGGAACGCCGATAGCACCCAATACAATAAATACGAGTGTTGCAAGCGTGCCTCTTTTAAGTCCTAAAAGACCTGCAATTAAGCATACGCCCATAGTTTGAAGCGTGATAGGAACGGTGAGCGGAATTTGTATCCAAGAACAAATCGCAATAAGCGCCGCCGATACGCCGATGTAAACTATTGAGAGTATCTTGTTTCTGTTTTTAGTGTTTGTTTCTGTTTTTGTTACTTGTTCTTCCATAGCTTTTGCCTTTCATAAATAAATTTCTAAATGATTATGGCACTTTACATCTTTATTGTCAACTAAAATATTAAATTAGGTTTACAATAAACTCTGTTCTATCATTTTTGTTTACAAAAATTAGAAGAAAAAGCTATTGATTAGTTTAAAAAACTATTGTATAATAATTAAGTATTCAGAAAAAGGGGGATTACTGTTTATGAGTAATTGTACTAACGCAATTTGCGGTGATTGGCTCAACGGCAAAACTGTTATCGTAACAGGTGCATCAGGCGGTATGGGCGCAGGCATCGCAGCTACACTTATTAAAAAGCATAACTGCCGTGTAGTAGGTGTTGCAAGAAACGAAGCAAAAATGCTTAAATTTATCGAAGAACTCGGTCCTATGTATAAAGACCAGTTTTCATACAAGCTTTTCGATGTATCATCAAGAGAGGCTTGGGAAAACTTTGCAAAAGAACTTGAGGAGGAGGGCATCGTTCCTTCAGTTCTTGTTAACAATGCAGGTATTCTTCCTAAGTTCAAGAGATTTGACAGATATTCATATGAAGAAATTGAAAGAGCAATGAACATCAATTTCTATTCTTGTGTTTACGGTGTAAAGACATTTTTACCTGTTCTCCTTACTCAGGATGACCCTGGTATTATCAATGTCGATTCATCTGCCGCTCTTATGACTTTGGCTGGCACATCAATGTACAGCTCATCTAAGGCTGCACTCAAGGGCTTTACCGAAGCACTCAGAGTTGAGTTCAGGGGTAAGTGCTATGTTGGTCTTGTTTGCCCGGGCTTTACTAAGACCGATATTTTCCGTGACCAGTCTAATGCAGGCGGCAAGGGTCAAAAGGTTATGGATATGATTTCAACCGATTGCGACCTTATGGTTAAGATGATTATGTTCGGTATCGAGCATAAGAGACCTATGATGGTTCACGGTCTTGACGCTCATGCAATGTCAATTTTTAACAGACTTCTTCCTGTTGCAGGTTCAGAACTTTTCTCTGCAATTATGAAGATGGCTGACATTGACCTTTTCAGCGAAGTATTCAACGACTAAGTTTAATTTTCAAAAGGGTAGAAGTATCAACGGCGATACTTCCGCCCTTTTATGCTTTAAATGTCTTTTTTGGAGGTAAGTATGGAAGATATTACAAAGAAAAAATATATGTCGTTTAAGGAAATTGCGGCATATTCACTCGGCTTGTTCGGCTTTCAGGCAATAGTCGGACTTCTCAACTCTTATCAGGCAGAATTTGACGGCTCAATTTTGGGCGCAGATGTCAGCGTTGTTGCAATTCTTATCTTGGTAGCGAAGATAGTTTCCGCAGTTGCCGACCCTGTTGTAGGTAATCTTGTTGACCGCTCAAAAAGTAAGCTTGGCAAGTTCAAGTCAATGATTCTTTATTCAATCGTTCCGCTTCTTGTTTTTACTGCGGTTGTGTTTGTTAAAGTTCCGTTCAAGGGCGTCGGTCTTTATGTTTGGATATTTATTACATATCTTATTTGGAGCATTGCAATGACAATGGGTGATGTTCCGTCGCAGGGTATTGCTTCCGCATTGACCCCTAACCCGACCGAGCGTACAAATGTTGTTTCCATTTCAAACACATTTAAGCAGGTTGGTTTTTCCGCTTGCGTAGTTATCGTGCCAATCGTTTGTCTTATTATTCCGGACGGCTCAAAGGTATTTGTTAAAAGCGGCGAAACCGATACCCCTATGATTAGCAGTGAATATTTCTTTACTGCTCTTTTAACCGCAATTTTCGGCTGCGTTCTTTTCGCTCTTATTCCTATTATTAATAAGGAAAGAGTTACAAATACTTCAAACGAAAAAACCACATTTAAAGATATGGCGCTTGCGCTTAAAAATAATAAGCCGTTTATGCTTGTTATCATTTCCTATTTCCTCGGCTTCGGCAGACAGATGGCAATGGGTATTCAGGTTCAGGCAGCTACAGTTATTTTGGGCAGCCAAAACCTTGTTGCCGTTCTCGGTATCGTTACAGCCGTTGGCTCAATGATAAGTATGGCGCTTTGCCCGCTTCTTATTAAAAAGCTTAATGAAAGAAATGCTTACATTCTCCTTTCAGTTTATGGCTTTGCGGCTTCTATTTTCTCATTTGTTATCGGTCATTTCTGGTTCCAGTCGCCAAAGAATATGGTGCTTACCGTTCTTTTCTATGCATCACTTTTCCTTATCGGCTTGCAGTTCGGCGCAGTAACCCTTATGCCGATGATTATGACAGCCGACGCAGTGGACTATTACGAGCACGAAACAGGCAAAAGAATGGAGGGCGCTTGCTACTCTATCCTTACCCTCACAATCAAGGTTTGCCTTGCTCTCGGTACAGCAGTAGGTCTTATCTTCGTTCAAAAGTCAGGCTATTACGATTCTCTTTCAACAGGTTCGTTTACAAATAAAACAAAAGATATTATCTTCTTTGCATACACCGCGCTTCCGGGCGTGCTTGCGCTTCTTTCAATTATCCCGATGTTTAAGTATGATATCGTCGGCGATAAGAAAGCGAAGATTTCAGCAGATTTAGCCGCAAGAAGAAAGTAAATTGTCAGATAAAAGAATACGAAAACCAAATCGTAATCGGTTAAACGATTACGATTTGGTTTCCTCTTTATTAATTCCATTATTTCTTTTTGCCGGTGTTAATCACAAATTGATTATTGCAATAAGGGCAGGTGACGCTGATTTTGCCTTTATGTTTAGGCAAGCGCAGTGTCTTTTTACATTTGCTACATTTTACAAATGTATGCGTTTTTCTCTGCTTAAATTTCTGATTTTGAAATTTAAAGAAGCCGGTGATTTTATGCCAAAATTTGAGCCACTTTGCGTTTTCTGCCCGTCTTTCTTCAATGTTTTTTGAAAATACGCGAAAAATTGCGAAAATAAGAAGCACAATTCCCATAGCGCTTACGGCATAGTAGGAAATTTTTGAAAATCTGTAAAGGATATTCGCAATCAAAATTATTATAAAATAAAAAATAATGAGCGCATTCATAAGCTGGTCGATGCCGTACCTGCCTACCATAAATTGCTGAAATTTGTATCCTTGTTTTCTAAACCATTGTTTCATATCTGTCACCTTTACTGTGTGTAAGCGTCGCCGTCGGCAGAGCCGAAGTAGTTTGACGCGTCATTGTTTTGCATGGAATCATCGTAGCTGTAGTCGCCGCTGTTGCCAAATTCCTGCGACTGGTTTGAAGAACTGTAATGCGGGGTGTAGTATGTTCTGTGAGAATAAAACAGACCGCTGACAAGCGAAATAACAAGCCTGATTATAATAATGATGAAAATAATTCTCAGTATTCTGCCAAGGCAACTCTTGTGCTTAACAGTATAAGTTTTGCCTGCTTGCTTATTCGCACCGTAATTATAAGTGTATGTGCCGCTTGCTGAATTTGCAGTGCTGCCAAAGTCAAAAAAGCTTGAAAACGGGTCCTTTTTAATCGGGTTGATGCCGTTTGTAATGTCGGTATAAGCCTGATGATAAGTCATATTGTCAGGCTCTTTTGCATACGCTGTTCTGATATGGTCCTGCGCAATGTTCCACTTGCCGATTGAAGCGTTTGCCACGGCGGAAAGGTAGTACCACCTTGCGCCTCTGTCCTCAATGGTGTTAAGTAAATTGATAGCCTGAACATATTGACCCGAGTTGATAAACTGAGCAACCGAGTTTAAATAGTCAGGCGCAGAACTTGTATTGCTCTTTGCACCTTGATTAAACGGATTACGATATTCAGTTTGATTTGCCGTGCCGTTTTTGATTTGGTCGTATGCCGCATTGATTTGCGACATCTTCTCCTCGGCGGTTTTGTCGTTTGGGTTAAGGTCGGGATGATATTTTTTTGCAAGCTTTTTGTATGCTTTTGTACATTCCTCAACGCTTGCGCCGTCCGGTACACCCAGTACTTTATAGGGGTTAGTAATCATTTTAGTTCCTCTGATGTTATTTTATCAAATGTTAACATCAAATTTTTAAGCCGTTATTAACAAATAAAGTATAATGAATAAATAATGGTTTAACAGCAGTTTAAACATTTGTATTGAAATTCTTAACTATATTTGGTAGTATATTATAGTAGTAAAAATATTATATATGGAGGTAGGGAAATGTTTCCTATTTTGCTTACGCTGGGTGAAAATATTGATAGAGTTTTTTCATCCTTTGATTTGTGGGTATTCCACTTCTTCGGTTCAATGCAATGTACTTTTCTTACATATGTTGCAAAGTTCTTTACATCTTTCGGCGACGAAAAGTTTGTAATTCCGCTTATTCTTGTGGGCGTGGTTCTCTGTTTCTTTAAAAAGACGAGAAAGTACGGCTTTTCACTCATTTTTGCGATTGTTATCGGTACGCTCGTTACTAACTTGGCAGTTAAGCCTATGGCTTTGAGAGTTCGTCCGTATAACACGCTTCAGGGCAATGCCGATTATTGGTCTTGGTATATCGGCGCAGGTGCGCTTAGTGAAAGTGACTATTCTTTCCCATCCGGTCATACTACCGCCGCATTTGAAATTGCAACTTCAATGTTCCTCTGCTTTAAGAGCGACAAAAAGAAGATTGCTTATCTTTTCCCTGTAATTGCAATTTGCACAATGGGCAGCCGCGTTTACCTTATGGTCCACTATGCAACAGATGTGCTTGCAGGTCTTGTTGTCGGTATTGTTGCAGGTGTGCTCGGTTATCTTATCGCTAAGTTTATTGTTAAGTTCATTTTTGAAAAAACAAAGCTTGATAATATCGACGCAGGCAAACTTTTCAAAAATCTTGATGAAAAAACTAACGGAAAAATGGGCTCGGTTGTTATTGTTCTTGCAGTTGCTTGCATTTTCCTTTATTCTTTCATTCCTGTTCTTACCGAGGGCGGAAGCCAGGCAGTAAGGTGCGCTTATAATGAAGAATACGATTGCTACAACGAAGCAAGAGTTGACGATAAAGATTATCCGCCTATTGACGGCAAAAATTATTGCAAAATTCACTGGAAACAATTAAGCGGTGAACAGAAGTAAGATTTAAGTTTAGGGGGCGAGCACTGTTTGCCTCCTAATGTTTTTTTAATGAAAAGATTATCGTAGGGAAGGATATTACCTGCCCGTTTTATAACGCAAAAAAGGGAGAACCGATTGGCTCTCCCTTAATTATTTGTATTAAGATTATCTCTTGTTGTTATCGCGTCTGCGGTAGTTGTCGCGGCGTGGCTTTCTCGGTGCTTCGTCAATGTCGTTTTCAGGTGTCATACCCTCAAGCTCGATTAACGCATCTCTCCTTGAAAGATTAATTCTGCCCTGGTCGTCAATTTCAATGCACTTAACGATTACTGAATCGCCGACATTAACAACATCTTCAACCTTTTCAGTTCTCTTAACATCAAGGCGAGAAATGTGAACAAGACCCTCTTTGCCCGGTGCAATTTCAACAAATGCGCCAAAGTTCATAATTCTTGTTACAACACCGTTGTAGAATGAACCAACCTCAGGATCGGTAGCAATAAGCTTAACGATTTCAACAGCGCCCTGGCACTTTTCTGCATCAACACCGCTGATGAATACTCTGCCGTCTTCTTCAATGTTAATCTTAACATCGTATTCAGCCTGAATTTCCTGAATTACCTTGCCGCCCTTGCCGATAACATCGCCAATCTTGTCAGGGTTGATAGAAAGAGTGTACATCTTAGGAGCGTACTTTGAAAGCTCTTTTCTCGGTTCGCTGATGCAAGGAAGCATAATTTCATCAAGGATATAATTTCTTGCCTTGTGAGTTTTAGCAAAAGCTTCCTTAATAATTTCAGGAGTAAGACCGTGTACTTTAAGGTCCATTTGAATAGCTGTGATACCGTTCTTAGTACCTGCAACCTTAAAGTCCATATCGCCGTAGAAGTCTTCAAGACCTTGGATATCAACCATAGTCATAAAGTCGTCGTATACGCCCTCGTCACCTGTGATAAGACCGCAGCTGATACCTGCAACAGGAGCCTTGATAGGAACGCCTGCAGCCATAAGTGAAAGAGTAGAACCGCAGATAGAACCCTGAGAAGTTGAACCGTTTGAAGAAAGAACTTCAGATACAACTCTGATAGCGTATGGGAACTCGTCAACTGAAGGGATAACAGGAAGAAGTGCCTTTTCAGCAAGAGCACCGTGACCGATTTCCCTTCTGCCCGGACCTCTTGAAGGCTTTGTTTCGCCAACTGAGTATGACGGGAAGTTGTAGTGGTGGATATATCTCTTCTCTGTCTGTTCGTCAAGACCGTCAAGAAGCTGAACATCCGACATAGGACCGAGAGTAGTTACTGAAAGTACCTGAGTTTGACCTCTTGTGAAAAGACCTGAGCCGTGAGCTCTTGCAAGAAGGTCAATTTCAGCGTTAAGAGGACGAATTTCATCAATGCCTCTGCCGTCAACTCTCTTGTGCTCATCTTTGAGCCAAGCACGAACAACATGCTTTTGAACGAGATACATAATTTCTTCAATCTTGCCCTCGTTGCCCTCAAACTTTTCGTCAAACTTCTCGTGAACTGCATTATAAATAGGAAGAAGTGCTTCGTCACGAACAAGCTTGTCATCAGTGTCAAGTGCCTTTTTAACATCTTCAATGCAGAAATCTTCGATTTCTTTCATAATTTCAGGGTCAGGGTCAGATGATTCGTATTCAAACTTAGGCTTGCCGACTTCATCAACAATGCCCTGAATGAATTTAACAATCTTCTTGTTTTCTTCGTGACCTGCCATAATAGCATTGAACATTGTGTCGTCGTCAATTTCGTTACCGCCGGCTTCAATCATAGCGATAAGGTCAGCAGTTGAAGCAACAGTAAGGTTAAGGTCAGTCTTAGCTCTCTGCTCAAGGGTAGGGTTGATAACGATTTCACCGTCAACGATACCAACATTAACAGAAGAAATAGGACCGTCCCAAGGAATATCAGAAATAGCGATTGCAGCAGAAACACCGATAGCTGCGGTGATTTCAGGTGAACAGTCAGGGTCAACAGACATAACTGTTGCTACAACCGAACAGTCGTTTCTTAAATCTTTTGGGAAAAGCGGACGGATAGGGCGGTCAATGCAACGAGAAGTAAGGATAGCCTTTTCACCTGCTCTGCCTTCACGGCGGAGGAATGAACCCGGAATCTTACCTACTGCATACATCTTTTCTTCATAGTCAACTGAAAGTGGGAAGAAGTCAACGCCATCTCTCGGCTTAGCAGAAGCGGTTACAGTACAAAGAACTTCTGTTTCGCCGTAACGAGCCATAATTGAAGCGTTTGCAAGACCTGCCATTTTGCCGGTTTCAAGTGTAAGTTTTCTGCCTGCAAGTTCGGTTTCCCAAATTTTAAAATTCTTGAAAAACATTTTTTTACCTCATTTCTTTCTTAATTAATTTATTTAATCAAGGAGGCGCGGTAGTAATAGTAATAACCCCAACACACAATATTTTGTGTACTCGGCTTACTACTATTTCAGCAACCTCCTAAATTATAAAAGTAAACAAGGCAAGCAGTGGTATCCCATTGCTTGCCTAAGTGACAAATTACTTGTCGAGAGTATCACGGATGCCAAGCTTTTTGATAAGAGCACGGTATCTTTCGATATCCTTATTGTAAAGGTATACAAGAAGGTTTCTTCTGTGACCTACCATCTTTAAAAGACCTCTTCTTGAGTGGTGGTCCTTCTTGTGAACTTTAAGATGCTCTGTGAGCTCGTTGATTCTTGTTGTAAGAACTGCAACCTGAACTTCCGGTGAACCTGTGTCACCTTCGTGTGTAGCATACTCTTTGATGATTGCTTGCTTTTCAGCCTGTGTCATAATTTTCACCTCATTTAAAATATTACTTTGCGAAAAACACAGTGACGGGCAGGTGAACACTGCTTTGCAGTCAAACCCCGAAACCGAGTAATTCGTTTAAAGTGAAATAATTATATCATATATAAACTAAAAAGTAAAGTGAAATTTTCTCTGTTTTATGTTTACCGTAGGGACGAATATCATTCGCTCGCATACAATGTGGTGTAGCTGTTAACCTATTATAAACTATAATTTATTTTGCCATTATTTTGCCGAGCTCTTCGCACTTGGCAAGTGCTTCGTCGTCGGGTGCATCGTTGCAGATGATGCTGTCAAAAACGAGGTTTGCGCCGAAGCTTTTGCAGTCGTCTTCCCAAGTGTTCATCCATTCGCCGCCGCCCCAGCCGTAAGAGCCGAAAAGGGCGATATTTTTACCTTTGAGTTTCGGCTTGCACTGCTCAAACATAGGTTCAAATTCCATATCTTCAAGCTGCTCGCAACCCATTGATGGGCAGCCGAATGCGATAAAGTCGAATTCGTCAACCTTGTCTGCACCAAATTCACTTGCAGTGAAAAGCTGTGCCTGCGCTCCGTTTTTTTTAGCTGAGTCAAAAATGTTGTCTGCCATAGCGGCTGTGTTTCCTGTGCCGCTCCAATATACTATTGCTGATTTTGCCATTGTTTTTTCCTTTCAATGTATATTTTGTTACGCAGTAACCGTGAGTTTTGATATACTGCGCCCCTCAAGCCACAATTTTTGATAGATTTTTTTGCATTTGTCATATTTTGCAAATGTTTTTATCGCTTCACATTCGTTGCAATACACTTTCCAACAACCGCTGCAAATGCTGTTTTTGCCCGCATTTTCAATAAAGCCGACAACATCGCCGAGCGGATAACCGAGAAAAATACCTATTTCATGAGGGAACTGTTCGCTCTCTTTAAGGCGTGATTTAAGCCTTTCAATGCAGTAATTTGCATCAATGCTTTCATAGCCAAACTGCTTCAAAAAAGCGAAAACATTTTCTTTGTTTAAATCATCTTGAAGCTTACTTTTTCTGTAAGCGTAAACAAGAGCCGTTTTTTTGCATTTTTTTAGAATTAAAAGCTCCATTCCTTTTCCTTTGAACATTAAGTTTAAAGCGGAGATTGAACTTTCAAGTTCATCAATGTTTTCGCACGGTATGTTTATTAAATTAGCCGTTTTGATTGAAGCCAAAGTCGGCGAACAATGACCTATTAAGTATTCTTCTATCATATTATTTAGTTATTCCCATTCGGCTCTAATTCATCACTGTGCTTTGAAACAAAACTTTTTATCGCGTCAAAAGTGGTTTTTGAAACAACATGCTCGATTTTGCACGCATCTCTCGTTGCAATATCTTTCGGAACGCCGAGTTTGTAAAAAAATTCGGAAAACATCAAATGCTTTTCATAAACCGTTTGGGCAATTTGCAAGCCTGTTTCGGTAAGCTTTATTTCGTGATTGTCGGAAATTGTGATATATTTGTTTTGCTTAAGGTTTTTCATTGCGATTGACACGCTTGCCTTCGAAAGTTCAAGGTGATTTGCAATGTCAACACTTCTTACATACCCGTTTTTCTTCTCCAAAACGAGTATCGATTCCAAATAATCTTCAACTGATTCACTTACTACCATTGTGATTACTCCTTAATATTAGTTAGACGAAGCTAACTTTTGATTCAAAATAAAGACGACTTATAGCCGCCATATACTTTGTGTTAGTTAGCACAAACTAACTATAACTATGTTATCATATTTTATATTTCTTGTCAAGTGGGAAATATCGGCAGGGTAAAAAAATAAGCAGGCAACGAGTACCTGCTTAAAATTTTATTTGGTTATTGTGATTTTATTTTTTATTACACCCTTTGGGTCTTTAATAAGCAAAATAACAAGCCATGCAATCAATGCAATAACAACGACTGCAATGCCTAAAACAGAATCATTTAATATATCGGAAAATGATTGGTTGAAGTATTCGCTTCTAAGTTCGATATACTCCTTAACGAAATCAATAAACCACATAAGCGACGCACCCCAATAAATAAGCGAAAGAGTGCCGAGCTTATATGTATCTCGCTTTTCGTTTGCATACCAAATTATTGTAGAAACAACAGCCGCAATAACTGTGATAAGTAAAGTCATTTTTACCTCCGATTAAACGGTTTTCTCTTTTAATTCTTTTTTGATTCGCTTAAATTTAGCGTCAACAAATGCGCAAACCAAGCCCCAAACGGCAGTTGTGCAAACAGCCATTGCAACGCCCACTGTAGACATTTCATATAGCATTTCGCCCGTCGCTTCCTTGCTCGCCATTGCTGTTAGAAACGGAGCAAACGGTTGAATTTCACCGTGCCAAAGATGCTCAAAGGCAAGGAGCAATACGCCGCCCCAAAGCATTGAAAGAAGCCAAGAAAGCTTCCTTGACCAAGTGATTTTTTTAGGCTCTTCAATCAAAGTTTTGCCCTGAGAAAGCTTGGGCGCTTCGATTTTTTGCTCTTTTTTCTTAACTGCGATGTATGTTGCGGTAACAACGACAGCTTCGGCAGCCGGAACTAAAAAACAAGCCATAATTATACCTCCTATAAGTTAATTTAATATAATTATATCAAATTATTATATCGGCACAAGCCCTATAGGGGGTTATTTTGTTTGCCATTAAGTCGTTTTTGTTATATAATAGTGCTATGAGAGAAATAATATTTAATATAAAAGAAAAAGACGACGGAGTTATGATAAGAGATTATTTGAGGGACTTCGGTGTGTCGTTATCTCTTTTAACTAAGCTAAAACAACATGAAAACGGAATAAAGCTGAATGGCGAATTCGCCAAAACGATTGAGCGGTTGAAAGCCGGTGACGAGCTTAAAATAAGTATAAAAAACAGGGGTAAAATGCCGCAAAAATTTGAGTGCGGCAAGGTGAGTGTGGCGTATAACGACGAGGATATTTTGGTGCTCAACAAGCCGCCGCTTATGCCGGTGCACGAAAGCAGAAATCACCGCGGCGACACCCTTGCAAATGTTTCGGCATGCTACCTTGAAGCTGATTGCGCATTCAGGGCGGTGTACAGGCTCGACCGTGACACGAGTGGTCTTGTGCTTATTGCGAAAAACGAACTTGCGGCAAGTAAGCTTGCAGGTAAGGTTAAGAAAGATTACTATGCTGTTGTAAGCGGTGTATTTGAAAAAAGCGGCACGATTGATTTGCCGATAAGAAGAGTAAGGGAAAGCATAATTGAACGCGGCGTTTTTGACGACGGCGAAAGGGCGGTTACTCACTGGGAAGCTATTAAAGCCGACGGTGAAAATACACTTCTTAAAATTAATCTTGAAACCGGGCGAACTCACCAAATTAGGGTGCACTTTGCTCATATCGGTCATCCTCTTTTAGGCGATTCGCTTTACGGCGGAGATTTGACAAAAATCAACCGTCAGGCGCTCCACTGCAAAACGATTTATTTTACTCATCCGATTACCGGCGAGAGCGTAACGGTTGACTGCGATTTTCCAAATGATTTTAAAGGACTGATTTAATGCCTGCATATTCAACTCATTATCTTTTTGCAAAAGAACTTGAAGAAGATATCAAAAAAACAGTTGATTTTGACCTTGACGAGTGCGCATATTTTGTCGGCACGCAGGGACCCGATATATTTTTCGACCACAGGGTTATGCCGTGGATGGTGGGCAAAACGCTTAGAAAAATCGGATCGCTTCTTCATCGCTCAAAACCTGCCGAAATACTAAACGAGATGAAAAATTATATCGCCATTTCAAACGAAAAAGATATAGCAAAATCGTATGCCACAGGGTTTATTTTGCACTATGCGCTTGATTGCAAATGCCACCCGTTTGTGTATGCGCTTCAAAATAAAATTATGCAAAAATTCCCAAAAATCAACCCGCACTCGGCACACAATACGATAGAATTTTCAATGGATGTTTACCTGCTTAACAAAAGGCTTAATATCGAACTGCCGTATGCGTTTGACACGGCTTCCACGCTGAAACTTTGCGATAAATCACTTGATGAACTCGGCAAAATGATAAGCTTTGTGACAACAAAAGTGACGGGCAAAGCCGTTTCGCCCGTCGACTGCATAACCGCGGTTAAAGATTTAAAATATGTTCAAAAGCTGACGACGGATAAAAACGGCAAAAAAGAAAAATTTGTAAGCATGATTGACAAGGCAATCGCCGCATTTTCAAATAATTTTGAATTAAAAACTTTGCTTCGCCCAAAAGACTTGGAAAATGCAAAAAAATATGGTAATATAGAGCGAAAGATATGGAAGTCGCCTTTTGATGACGAAAAAAGAAACGACAGTTTTGAAGACTTATTCGATTTGGCAAAAGAGGATGCGCTCAAAATTGTCAAAAGCTTTTTTGCAGGCGAAGATACTTATAAAATAACGCAAAATAAATCATTTTTAACAGGAGTTGAAGTTAAATGAAAACTATACCAAGCTTTCAAATAGACCACAATATTCTTAAAAGGGGTATTTACATCAGCCGTATTGACGACGATATCACAACTTATGACATTCGTATGCGTGAACCTAACAGAGAGCCGGTTATGACAAATGCCGCAATGCACACTATTGAGCACCTTTTTGCAACATATGTGCGCAACACCGAATTTGGCGACAATATTATTTATTTCGGTCCTATGGGTTGCAGAACGGGTTTCTACTTTTTAACAAGAAGCCTCAGCGATACATATTCAATAAATCTTATTAAAGAAGCGTTTCAGTTTATAGTTGATTACTGGGGCGTAGTTCCGGGTGTGTCGCCAAAAGAGTGCGGTAACTGCCTTGACCATAATCTTCCGCAGGCCAAGGAGGAAGCTAAGGCTTTTCTTGAAGTGATTAAGGACTGGACAAAAGAGGACCTCAAGTATCCTACCGCAGAGGACGAGGAAAAATAATATTTTAAATTAAAAGGCTCAGGGAAACAAGTGTTATGCACCCCCCAAAAAAAAGTTAGACACTTTTGGAGGTGCATATCATTATCCCTGAGCCTTTTGTTTATGTTAAGCTTAATTTATCTATTACTTCAAGTTCATCTGCGGAAAATGAAGTATTTTGAATAGCCTTGATATTGTCGAGTATTTGCTCCGGCTTTGACGCACCGATTAAAACGGAGGTTACAATGCCGTCTTTAAGCACCCAAGCAAGCGCCATTTCGGCAAGCGTTTGACCTCGATTTTCCGCTATTTTGGAAAGACCTTTGATTTTTTCAATCTTATCCTGCGTTATAGCAGACTGTTTTAAAAATCTGTTATCCCTTGCAACTCTGCTGTCGCACGGAATACCATTTAAATATCTGTTTGTAAGAAGACCCTGAGCAAGCGGACTGAAAGCGATTATGCCTTTGTTGAGTTTCGCCGCCGTTTGCTTTAAACCGTTATTTTCAATCGTTCTGTCAAAGATTGAATAACGGTTTTGATTTATAATGAATGGGCATTTAAGGTCTGTTAAAATTTTGCACGCTTTTTCTAAGTTTTCGCCGTCATAGTTTGAAATGCCGACATAAAGCGCCTTGCCGCTTTGAACCGCTGAGGCAAGTGCGCCCATGGTTTCTTCAAGCGGAGTTTCAAGGTCGAGGCAGTGGTGATAAAAAATATCAACGTAGTCAAGACCCATACGCTGTAGGCTTTGGTCGAGGCTTGCAATAAGATATTTGCGACTGCCGTTTCTGCATCCGTAAGGACCGTCCCACATTTCGTAGCCGGCCTTTGTGCTGATTATCATTTCATCACGGTAAGCCTTCATTTCCTGATTAAAGATTTTGCCGAAATTTTTTTCGGCACTTCCCGGTTCGGGACCGTAGTTGTTTGCAAGGTCAAAGTGGGTAATGCCGTTGTCAAATGCGGTGAAACAAAGCTGTTTCATATTTGAATAAAGGCAGTTGTCGCCAAAATTGTGCCAAAAACCGAGTGACACCGCCGGAAGCTTTAAACCGCTGTTGCCGCATCTGTTATAAACCATCGTGTCATATCTTTTATCATTTGCAAAATACATATTTTTCGCCTTTCTATTTCTTTTCCCAGCCGGAATAAAGAGTTAAGCTGTCGCTTACGGTGTCTTTAGTTATGTCAAACTGCTTTGTGCAGTCCTTGTCAAGATACCAGCCGGTAAAAATGTACCCCTCTTTAACTGGGTTTTCCTCAACATCAACAAGCTGACCGTACATAACTTTCTGATTTTCTATCTGAGAGCCGCCGTCGGTGTTAAAGGTGACAGTGAAGCCTGCATGACTTACCGCAAAAATCATACAGGCGATAAGAACGATTATACCTGTGAGTATAAGCTTGTCTGCCGTTTTAACCGACATCTTTATGTTTCGATAAAGTCCTCCCGGCTTACGCTCAGTATTAAGAGAAATTGTGTTGTTATCGTTCATATTTTTCACTGCCTTTCAAAAAAGAGGTATATGAGGTATTTTTAATTAATTATCTGCGGGCAAGATATTTACGCATATCGATTGCACACGCAACGAGGATGATTACACCTTTAATGATGTAAAGCATATTTGCAGAAACAGAGAGGAAGTTAAGACCTGCAAAGATAATCTGCAAAAGAAGTACGCCGATAACGATACCGCTGATTTTACCTGTACCGCCGACAAATGATACACCGCCGATTACGCAAGCTGCGATAGCGTCACATTCGTAGTTAAGACCGGTGTTAGCCGAGCAAGATGCGATACGCGCACCCTCAATGAAACCTGTGATACCGTACATAACGCCGGCAAGAACGAATACCATCAAAATTGTCATAAATACATTTACGCCCGATACTCTTGCGGCTTCTTCGTTGGAACCTACGGCAAACATATTTTTGCCAAACTTGGTTTTGTTCCAAATTACCCACATAATAGCTGTTAAAATTACGGAGTAGAGAACATATTTAGGAATTGCAACGCCGCCGATAGTAAAGAGCGTGCCGGTGATAAAACTTGTGTATGAAGCGTCAAGGCCCGAAAGAGTTTGACCGTTGTTGCCGCCAATCATAAGGTACATAAGAACTGTACCGAAAACGATAAGCTGAGTTGAAAGAGTAACGATAAACGGATGAAGCTTAAACTTAGCAACGAAGAAACCGTTTACAAGACCCACAACTGCGCCGATTGCGATAACTGCAATAAATACTACAATGAGAGGCATTGTGTTAAGATTTGGAAACATCTTGTTTGCATAGCCTGTCATCTGAAGAAGCGAAGCCGCAACGCAGGCGGTAAGACCAACGCATCGACCGGCTGAAATATCTGTACCCGTTAATACGATACATCCCGCAATACCCAAAGCGATAGGAAGCTTAGCGGCGGTGAGCGAAACGATATTAACTATTGACGAAACGCTCAAAAATGCAGGAACTTTGATTGCAATAAAAATTACCGCTATTGCAATGATTATGTACATTGCGTTGTTAAACAATAAATCTGTTATTAATCTTTTTTTATCGTCCTTGTCTGCCGCTTTGAATTTTTCAATCCAAAGGGAAAGACGGGAGCGCTTAACTTTTTTTACACTTGTGTCAGCCATAATGAATTCCTCCTTAAACATATTTAGCTGCAAGAGTCATAATCTCTTCCTGATTTGTTATTTTGGCGTCAACTTCACCCGAAAGTCTGCCGCCCGACATAACAAGAATTTTATCGCATACGCCCAAAAGCTCTGCCATTTCGGAAGAAACCATAATGACTGTTTTGCCCTTTTTAGCAAGGTCTAAAATAAACTGATAAATTTCGTATTTTGCGCCTACATCGATACCTCTTGTCGGTTCGTCAAGAAGAAGCACGGTAGGGTCTGTCAAAAGCCATCTTGCAAGGATAACCTTTTGCTGGTTACCGCCTGAAAGAGAACTGATTTTTGTTTCCTGAGTAGGAGTTTTAACTCTGAGTGATTTTATATATTCGTCAGTCGTGTCTTTCATCTTCTTTTTGTTAAGGAACGGACCCGTCTGATATTTTTTTAAACTTGAAATTGTGGTATTTTCCCTGATGTTTAAAATGCCGAAAATACCTGTCGCACGCCTTTCCTCGGTTAAAAGAGCAAAGCCGTTTTTGATTGATTCGTGCGGATTTCTGTTTTTTACCTCTTTGCCGTTAAGCGTTATTTTGCCGCCTTTTTTGGTGGTGATGCCGAAAATTTGCTCAAGCAGTTCCGTTCTGCCCGAACCGTCAAGCCCGGCAACACCGAGAATTTCGCCTTTTTTTGCTTCAAACGAAACATTGTTAAGATTTGTATACTCACCGCTGAGGTTTTCAACTTTAAGAAGAACATCGCCGATTTCGTTATCTTTTTCAGGGTAACGGTTTGTAAGCTCACGACCTACCATAAGTTTGATGATTTCATCCATAGTAAGGTCGCTTGCCTTCTTTGTTGCTATCCATTTGCCGTCACGCATAATTGTTACTTCATCGCTTATGCGCAAGATTTCTTCCATTTTGTGAGAAATATAAATGATACCGCAACCTCTGTCCCTAAGCATATTGATAATGCGAAAAAGGTGCTCAACTTCTTCCTCGGTAAGCGAAGATGTAGGCTCGTCAAAAACAATTATTTTTGAGTTGTAGGAAACTGCTTTTGCAATTTCAACCATCTGCCTTTGCGAAACTGACATTGTGCTCATAACCGTTTTAGGGTCAACATTAATGTCGAGGTCTTTAAAAACCTTCATGGTTTCATCATACATTTTCTTTTCGCTTGTGAAAGGAAGATATTTTGAAACTTTAGGAAATCTGCCGAGCCACATATTGTCCATAACATTGCGCTTAAGTGCTTGGTTGAGTTCCTGGTGTACCATTGCGACACCGTTTTCAAGAGCTTCTTTACTGTTTTTGTAATTTACCTCTTGTCCCTCAACATAAATGTGGCCGTTATCTTTGCTGTAAACACCGAAAAGACATTTCATAAGTGTTGACTTGCCTGCGCCGTTTTCGCCCATAAGTGCGTGAACCGTACCTCTTTTTACTGTGAGCTGTGCGTGGTCAAGCGCTTTAACACCGGGGAAAGTCTTTTCTATATCAACCATTTTTAACAATATATCTTTGTCAGTTGCAGAAACGGAATTGTTTATATTGTTTTGCATATGTATCTCTCCTATCTGCTTTGAATAGTACGGTTGAGGCAAAGCGCCCCAACCGTGTTTTCAGTTAATTTATGTTACTCTGCCGAGTCTGCTGTGTAAGCTGAGTAAGGAATGTTAACTCTCCAAGTGCCAACAACATTTGCAGTGTCGATACTGTCAAGTGCGTTTGCACCGTCAAGGTAATTTTTCATAATAGTTGTGATTGCTGTTGCCATACCCTGTGCGTCCTGCTTGATTGTACCAATCATTGAGCCTGACTTGATAGCTGATTTGGCAGCGTCTGTTGCGTCAACACCGAATACAGGGATAACTGTTTTGCCGTCCTTGTTATATCCTGCTGTTTGAAGTGCAGATACTGCGCCGAGTGCCATTTCGTCGTTGTTTGCAATAACAAGTTCAATCATATTTTTGTTTGCTTCTGTGTACTGAGCAAGAGCTGTGCTCATATAGTTTGTAGCTGCTGCCGATGACCATAAACCGTCCTGGTCAACAAGGTACTTGTTTTTGTTAGCTGAATCGTAGAACTCAAGGTCAGGCTTGCCTGCTTCTTCAAGAACTGCGTTTGCGTCTTCAACGCCGTATTTAGTGCGGGCGATTGCTTCCATATTGCCCTCTTGACCCTTAAACATTACATAGCTGATTTTGCCGTCGCCGTTAAGGTCAAGCTTGTCGTAATTGTTTACAAGGTATTCGCCAATCATCTTGCCTTGCATATGACCTGCCTGCTCGTAGTCTGTACCAACGAATACGCACTTGTCATAGCTTTCAATAACTGTTTGGTCAACCGAACGGTTAAAGAAGATAACAGGAACATTTTGTGCCTTTGCAAGGTTGATAATGTTTTGAGCGGCGTCGTTTGAACCGGTGTCAACTACATTGACAATAAGCATTGACGAACCTTTTGCAAGCGCTGTTTGAACCTGCTCGGTCTGTGTTGTTTGGTTGCCGTTTGCGTCGTAGTCGTTATAGGTGTAACCGCCGTCTTTCAAAATTTTATCCATTGCCGAACGAACGGTTGAAATGTATGCGTCGCTGAAGGTGTAATAGAATACCGAAATTTCACCCTTTGCGCTTGACGATGCTTTCGTGGTTGTACCGTCATCGTTCGTTTTTGAAGAACAAGCTGCAAAACCTACTACCATTACTACTGCTAATAATAATGCTAATAACTTTTTCATCTTTTTCATAAAGACTACCTCCTTAAATTTTTTCGTTAAGTCATTTAGCATCTTCATTATATCGTTGGGGCAAGTGAAAGGAAATGTAATATTTTATTCAAAATGTATAAAATTTTATCATAATTGCCGATAAATATATTTAACACGCAAGTTTTCGTTATTTTTTTAACATTATTATATATAATAAAACGGCTTGAGAAGTAACCCCAAGCCGTTTGTGATTTATTGTTATTCGTTGTCAAAGCTGAAAAGTATTTTTTGAACAGACGGTGAAAACATATTTTCTCGATTCACAACATAAGTGTCTGTATTTATAACGCTTTCGTTTTCTTTTTTGCCTGAAAGTATTTCGCTCGCTTTTGCAACTGAAAGGTAACCCATTGAAAACGGGTTTTGAACTATAAGCGCGTCAATCTCTCCCGTTTCAAGCATACCCACGCAGTTTACATTGCTGTCAAAACCGACTGCAAAAACCTTGTCTTTCAAGCCGAGCTCTTTTATCGCGTAGCCGACGCCAAGGCTTGACCACTCGTTAAAGCCGACAAGCACATTGATGTTCTCGTTCTTTTCAAGCAGCTTTTTTGCACCCTCGGTTGCGCTTTTTTCGTTTGATTCAATATTTACCGTGTCAACTATTTTTGCATTTTTTGTTTTGCCGATATAGTCTTTAAACCCTTTCAAACGCTTTTGGCCGTTTTCGGTGTTTGCGCCGTAATTTACTATACCTATATTAATAGATTTTTGCCCTTTGCAAAATTCCACTGCCTGCTTTGCCGCTTTTTCGCCGGCTGAAATATTATCTGTGCCGATGAAAAGTTCTTTGCTTTTTACATTAACACCGCTGTCGACCGTGATGATTTTTATGCCTTTGTCGGCGGCTTTTTGAACTGTACTTGCATTTTTTTCATAATCTATTGCCGACAAAATTATTGCGCCCGCATTTTTTGAAATTGCTTCTTCAATAAGCCTGTTTTGAGTCTTGTAATCTTCCTCGCTGTCGGGTCCGTCAACCGTGACATTGATGTTGTATTCATTCGCCGCCGAAAGTGCGCCGCTTTTTACATCGCTCCAAAAATCGGAGTTACTGCCCTTTGTTATAACGGCAACATTTTTGTTTTGACTGCCGATACCCGTTTTTGCGCAACCGAAAAGGCAGGAAATAAGCAAAAGCAAAACGCAGAGAAGCGAAACAGTTTTTTTAATACTCATTTTCTTGTCCTTTCTCAATCTTTGGAATTTTAATCGTTACGGTTGTGCCCACATCAAGCTCGCTTTCAATCGTAATGCCGTATTCTTCGCCAAAATAGATTTTAAGCCTGTCGTTAACATTTTTAACGCCGATACCTTTTGAATCGCTTCTGTCTTTTTGAAGAATCGTTTTGCACTGCGCCTCCGTCATACCAAGACCGTTATCTTTAACTATTATCGCAATATCTTTGCCACGGCGCTCTACAATAATTTTGATTTCGCCCTCGTCAACCATTCTGTCAAGTCCGTGATAAATAGCATTTTCAATAAACGGCTGAATCGTAATTTTGTTGCACATATAGTTTAAAACGCTCTTGTCAACATCAAAAGAGTAGATAAACTGATTTTTATATCTGTAGCTTTGAATAATAAGATAGCTTTCGGCGTGCTTTAACTCGTCGTTTATTGTGATAAATTCATTGCCGTGGCTTATGCTTATCCTGAAAAGTTTTGCAAGTGCGCCCACCATTTTTACTGCGTCCTTGCTGTTGTCCTGCTCGCACATCCACTGGATGGAATCAAGCGTGTTATAAAGAAAATGCGGGTTGATTTGAGCCTGCAATGTTTTAAGTTCCGTTTTCCTGAGCACAATTTCCTCGTTGTGTACCTTTTCCATAAGCGACTGAATCATAAGCACCATATGCTCAAACGATTTTGAAAGCGTTTTAAACTCAACCACATTACTCATATCAGTTTTATATTCAAACGATTCCGCCTGCTTTTCAAATTTTTGCATAGAATCAACAAGCCGCCTTACCGGTCTTGTAACAGTTCTTGAAAGCAGAAAGTAAATTACAACCGAGATAAACATACTGAAAAGAATTGCAAAAGCCGAGCCGACTATTACCTGACTTTTAACCGCCTGCGTAATTTCGTCGTTAAAGCTTACACCGACTATTTTCCAACTGCACGAATCAAGCGACAGGATGTTATAAATATTGTCACTCTTTCTGTGAATTCCGTCCGAAAGGGCAGAGATTTCCTTTGTATTTTCTTCCTTTAAGCCGGAAAAAAGCATTTGCTGCTGAGGATGATAAATAATTTCACCCTCAGAATTGATGATGTAGCAATATCCTCTTTGACCGATACTGACTTTGTCAATATATTTTGCTATTGATGAAAATTTGAAATCAATAGCAACAAAAACTTGCTTTGAAAAAAGATTTGAATATTCCTTTTTTGCAATAGTTACAACCCACGGGTAGCTGTTTTTGTAAAGCGTATTTACATGCGGCTGACTTATTGCGTAGCCGTCATTCAAATTTGAATAAAGCGACTTGTCAAACGACAAATTCGTTGCATTTTCTTTTACTTTTTCGCCGCTGTCGTTTCCGTTTGAAAGGAGGTTTCCCTGCATATCGTAAATCATTACGCAATAGATGTCATCCTCAAACCTTGAAGCGCTCGCTATTGTGCTTTGAAGTTCTTCGCCGTTTTCAAGATTGCCCGTTTCATTGCAAAGATTATCAAGCCTGTTTTTCATCGATAACACATAGTTTGAAACCGTTTCACCTGCCTGTGAAACAGCTTGCCTGCTTGAAACATAAGCCGAGTTAAACATTGATTTTTCATAAAATATGCCGAAAAACAATGTTGACGCAAGCGTTGAAAAAATAATACCTATTACAACCGTTGTAATAATGAGCGCCGAAAGTTTTATTTTGTTGTGCTTAAACATTGCCTGCTCCTAAATGTTCTTCTCTGTATTTGTTTGGCGACATACCGTAGTATTTTTTGAAACAATAGCTGAAATAGTGCTGGTCGCTGTAGCCGCATTTTTGCGAAATTTCAAAAATTTTCATCGATGTGCAAAGAAGCAAATCACTCGCCGCCTTCATTCTTCGCTCGGTTACAAGTGCAACAAAGTTTTGCGATTTCGTTTTCTTAATAAGCGCACTCAAATAGTTTGGACTTACGCCGAGTTTGTCGCTTGCGTCCGTCAGCGACAAATCTTCGTTCATATATTCGTCGTTGATAATTTGGAGCGCTCTGTCGCAAATCGCTTCGCTTTCGTGGCGCTGAGAACGGGAGATGATGTCCCTTGCGTCAAGGCAGAGCGAAATCAACTCTTTTTTGTATTGCTCGTTAAAATCAAACGAAAGGCGAGAGGTGAAAAAGTTGTTTGCCGAGAAAAGCTCAGAAAGAGCGTCACTGTCGGACAGAACGCTTACGCACCTGTGCGCCGTGGCGAGAATTTGAATGATTAAATAATCTATTCCGTCACGGTTTTTGCCCGAAAGCATATCATCAAGAAGTTTGCTTATTTCATCCTTGCTTCCGAGTTTTAGAAGCTGCTCAAGCTTGTACACCGATTTTTCAACATTTTCAAGCTCAAAAGTGCTTTTTCGCTCCTGGTCGTTGATAAATCTTATGTCGCCCGCACCGTCAGAAGTGTAGCGCCTTGCGGTTATAGCTTGAGTGCACGCAAGGGATAAAAGCGACGGACTGTCAACCGTTTGGCTGATACCGATTGTACACTTTTGGTTAAATAATTTTTTCGCGCTTTGAACAAGTTCAATAACCGGAAGCCTTAATTTTGTTGACATTTCTTCCGGCTCGCTCGTCACAATCGTGACTATTCTGCCGTTTACAAAAAAGCTTTCACAAAGCGCATATTTGCCCACAATGCTGTTTACAAAATCAATATGATGTTCTTGCGTGCAGTTTTCACCGCTGAAAGTTTTAAATTTTGACACAACCACGCTGTAACAGTCGCTGTCACTTTTAATCAAACCGAGCCTTTTTGCACTGTCTTTAAGCTCCTGCACGGTGTAAATATCTTCACCCGTTCCCAAAAGAAGCGGCAATAAAAATTCCGTCTTTTTAAGGCGTAACTCCGTTTGCTCATTTGACGAACCCGTTTTAAGACGCTCAAATTCTTCGTCCATTTCCGCCTTGATTTTTACAAATTCTTCGCTCATTTCACTTGCGGAAATCGGCTTTAAAAGATAACGAATAACATTATATTTAAATGCTTCCTGCGCATATTCAAAATCGTCGTATCCGCTCAAAATAACAAGCTTTGTTGCAGGTCTTATTTCTCTTACCTTGCTCGCAAGTTCAAGCCCCGTCATAAGCGGCATTTTAATGTCGGTTAAAATCAAATCGGGTTCAAGCTTTTCAAGAAGTTCGAGCGCTTCAATTCCGTTTTCGGCGTCACCAATAACTTGAAAACCCGCTTTTTCCCATTCAACGCTTTTTATAATCGCTTCTCTTTGGCGAATTTCATCATCAACAACAAGTACACTATACATAATTTACCCTCTCAATAAATTTAATCAATTCATGTATATTAACCTAAATTTATTATATATAATCTCATTTTATTTATCAAGTGAAATGTTGGAGTGCGTTTGGTATGAATTTGATTTTTATTGCTGAATACAATTCTGAACAGATTTTATATTGCAATTTTTGCTATACAAAATAACTGCAATAGGGAAATATAATAAAAAGCCGTTAGTTTAGGAGTCTTATTGTTACAAGTTCCGTATTGTTCAAAATCTGTCATACGGTAGTGCGTCTGGTTTTAAAAATAAATTCTTTAGAGATTTATTTTATTTGTGATAAGGAATAATTTAATGTACCCTACCGTACTAAACATTGACAAACAATATAAAAGCCATTTTCGGTAATTAAAGTTCAATAAAGATTGACAGCGTAAAAATATATGATAAAATATATTGGTAATCATATTAAGCAGATAGGATAAGGAAAACAATGATTTCGACTAAAGGCAGATATGCGTTAAGGGTAATGATAGACATAGGCAGGCATTCAAGCGGAGCACCTGTTCCGCTTAAAGATATATCAAAGCGTCAGGGCATTTCGGTGAAGTATCTTGAGCAGGTTGCGGCTATTCTTTCAAAGGCGGGATATATTAGAAGTGTAAGAGGAAATGCAGGCGGTTATATGCTTTGTGTAAATCCCGATAAATGCACTGTCGGTGAAGTGCTTAGAGTTTGCGAAGGCTCGCTTGCACCTGTTGCGTGCCTCAAGGACAAGCAAAATAATTGTGAACGCAGTGCATATTGCGAAACGCTTGAATTTTGGCAAGGGCTTTATGATGTGATAAACGAATATGTTGATTCAACTACAATTCAGGATTTGATAGACAGAGCAAACAGCAAAAACTATAATTATGTTATATAAAAGATAGCTTACGGATAGGCGACTTCGGTTGTCTGTCTGCTTTTTTTATTTCCAAAATATACTAATCCTATTGACAAAGTAGGATTAGGGTGTTATTATGAGTTAAATCAGAAAAGAGGTTTGCGTATGAAGGTATATGAAAGCATTTCGGATTTAATAGGAAATACACCGCTTTTAAAGCTTAACAGGCTTAAAGAGGATAAAGAACTTGGCGGTAATATTATTGCAAAAATTGAATCGTTCAATCCGATGGGAAGCGTTAAGGACAGAGTAGGTAATGCACTTATTGAGGACGCAATAAAGAAAGGTCTTGTTAATAAGGACACTACGATTATTGAGCCTACAAGCGGAAATACAGGTATCGGTCTTGCATTCACTTGTGCATCTAAAGGGCTTAAGCTGATACTTACAATGCCAGATTCAATGAGTATTGAAAGAAGAAAAATCGTAAAAGCTTTGGGTGCAGAGGTTGTGCTTACACCGGGTATGTACGGAATGAAAGGCTCAATAAAAAGAGCGGAAGAATTGTCGCAGGAGATTGAAAATTCTTTTGTTCCCCATCAGTTTGAAAACAAAGCAAATCCTGAAATCCACTATGAAACTACGGGTCCTGAAATATATAACGACCTTGACGGTCAGGTTGATTTCTTTGTTTCAGCCGTCGGTACAGGCGGAACGATTACAGGTGCGGCTAAATATCTTAAAGAGAAAAACCCTAATGTAAAAATCATTGCCGTTGAGCCTGCCACTTCTGCTGTTTTATCAGGTGAAAAACCGGGGCCACACAGGATTCAGGGTATCGGTGCAGGATTTATTCCCGAAATTGTTGATTTAAGCCTTATTGATGAAATAATTAAGGTAGGCAACAACGAGGCTTACGATATGACAAGATATATTGCCAAAAAAGAGGGCGTATTTGTCGGCTCGTCTTCGGGTGCGGCACTTTGTGCGGCTGTTGAAATTGCAAAGCGAAAAGAGAATAAAGATAAAAATATTGTGGTAATTTTACCTGACACAGGCGAAAGGTATTTGTCCACAAATTTATTTTAAATTCTAATCATACTAAAACTATAGGAAAAGTAATATTATATGAAACTCGAAACTAAAACTGTCAATACAGATGTTTTGATTATCGGCGGCGGTACGGCAGGCTGTTATGCGGCACTCACGCTAAGCGAAAAATCAAATCTGTCAGTATTGATTGCGGAAAAAGCAAACATAAAGCGTAGCGGTTGCCTTGCGGCAGGTGTTAATGCGATAAACGCTTACATAGTCAAGGGCAGAAAGCCGGAAGATTATGTTGACTATGCCACTAATGACGCAAACGAAATTGTAAGACATGACCTGCTTTTGTCAGCAGCAAAAAGATTTAATTCGTGTACTGAAAAAATGGAAGAATTAGGTCTTGTAATTCTTAAAGATGAAAACGGCGATTATGTTGCAAGAGGTAATCGTAACATAAAAATTAACGGTGAAAATTTTAAGCCGATACTTGCAAAGGCTGTAGAGAGTGCAAAAAATGTTGATGTTTTAAATTTTGTCAACATAACTGATTTGCTTGTAAAAGACGGCAGAGTTTACGGCGCAATAGGCTTTAATATAAAGGGAAGCGTGCAGTACATTATTTATGCAAACGCCGTTTTGATTGCAACAGGTGGCGCAAGCGGACTTTATAAGCCAAACAATCCGGGCTTTTCAAAGCACAAAATGTGGTATCCACCCTTTAATACCGGTGCAGGCTATACAATGGGACTCAAAGCAGGGGCAGAGATGACCACCTTTGAAATGCGTTTTGTAGCGTTGAGATGTAAGGATACGATTGCTCCGACGGGGACTATTGCTCAGGGCGTCGGTGCAAAACAGATTAACTCCAAAGGCGAGGTTTACGAAACAAAATACGGCTTGACTACAAGCGAAAGGGTTTACGGAACTGTCGAAGAAAATCAAATCGGCAACGGACCTTGCTATCTTAAAACTTCGGGCATATCAAAGGATAAGGACGATTCACTTCTTAAAGCTTATCTCAATATGGCACCGAGTCAAACGCTTAAATGGATTGAAAGCGGCAAAGCACCGAGTGAACAGGATGTTGAAATTTGCGGTACAGAGCCGTACATAGTAGGCGGTCATACAGCGTCGGGCTTTTGGGTTGATACAAACAGAAAAACGACTGTTGACGGACTTTATGCGGCAGGCGATGTTGCAGGCGGTTGCCCACAAAAATATGTGACCGGTGCACTTGCCGAGGGTGAAATTGCGGCAGAAAACATTATTAAAAATTACAAGTCAAATGACAAAATCGATTTTGACTTATCTAAATACGAAAAATATTTTGAAAAAAGTTCATCACCGTTTACCGTTTCAGACCTTGAAGAGGCAATGCAAAAGGTAATGGACGAATATGCGGGCGGTATATCCGTAAATTACAGATTTAATGAAAAACAACTTGATTTGGCAAAGGAAAAAATTGAGCATATTATTTCACTTTCAAATGATTTGAAAGCTAACGATATGCACGAGCTTATGTTTATTTTTGAATTGAGGGAAAGACTTTGCGTATGCCTTGCACTTATTGCACATTTAAAAGCGAGAAAGGAAACCCGTTGGCATACCTTTAACGAAAACTTGAGCTATCCAAATCAAAACGATGATTTTAAATGCTACATAAATTCCGTTATGAAAAATGGCGAGATTGAAACATTTAAAGTACCTCTGATAAAGGAGGAACATTATGAGCATAAGAATTGACAGCAATAAATGCGTAGGCTGTTTTAGATGTGCCGATGTTTGCCCGGGTACGCTGATAAGTGAAAAGGACGGCAAGGCTTATATGAAATATCCCGATTTGTGCTGGGGCTGTGTTTCCTGCGTTAAGGAATGTAATGTGGGGGCAATCAAATTTTTCCTCGGTGCAGATATAGGCGGTAGAGGCAGCAGCCTTAATGTTAAAAAAGACGGCGATATTCTTCATTGGAATATTGAAAAATTCGACGGTACAAAAATAAGTGTAGATGTTAATTCAAAAAATTCAAACAAATATTAACTAAGGAGATTATGTATGAGTAAACTTTCACACCTTGATGCTCTCGAGGCTGAGGCAATATACATAATAAGAGAAGTTGCGGCTGAATGTGAAAAGCCGGTAATGCTTTATTCAATAGGTAAAGACTCCTCTGTTATGCTGCACTTGGCACTTAAAGCGTTTTATCCCGAAAAACCACCGTTTCCTTTTCTTCATGTAAACACTACATGGAAATTTCACGAAATGATAGAGTTCAGAGATAAAATTGCAAAAAAATACGGAATTGAAATGCTTGAATATATCAACGAGAACGGAGTTAAAAATGGTATTAACCCATTTGACCACGGCTCATCATATACAGATATTATGAAAACACAGGCATTAAAGCAGGCACTTAACAAATACGGATTTACTGCAGCATTCGGCGGCGGCAGACGAGATGAGGAAAAGTCGAGAGCAAAGGAAAGAATTTTCTCTTTCCGTAACGCATCTCATGCATGGGACCCGAAAAATCAGCGTCCCGAAATGTGGAAACTTTATAACACCGAAATCAATAAGGGTGAAAGTATTCGAGTTTTCCCTATTTCAAACTGGACGGAAAAGGATATTTGGCAATATATTAAGCGTGAAAATATAGATATAGTTCCACTTTATTTTGCAGATGAAAGACCTGTTGTTGAGCGTGACGGTAATCTTATTATGGTTGATGACGAAAGAATGAGATTAGAGCCTGGTGAAAAGTCGATGATGAAATCTGTTCGTTTTCGTACACTCGGTTGTTATCCGCTTACAGGTGCAGTTGAAAGTACGGCAAAAACTCTTGATGAAATTATAGACGAAACTCTTGCAAGCGTTGAGTCCGAGCGTACAAGCCGTGTTATTGACAATGACGGCGGTGCGGCAAGTATGGAAAAGAGAAAAAGGGAGGGCTATTTCTAATGAATGATTTGCTCAAATTTATAACATGCGGAAGTGTTGACGACGGTAAATCAACTCTTATAGGTCATATCCTTTATGATTCAAAGTTGCTTTATGCCGACCAGGAAAAAGCACTTGTGCTTGACAGTAAGGTCGGTTCCCGTGGTGGCGAAATTGACTATTCTCTTTTGCTTGACGGTCTTATGGCAGAGCGTGAACAGGGTATCACTATTGATGTCGCTTACAGATATTTCACTACCGATAAGCGTTCGTTTATTGTTGCAGATACACCGGGTCACGAGGAATATACAAGAAATATGGCAGTCGGTGCGTCGTTTGCAGACCTTTCTGTAATTCTTATTGACGCAACGCAAGGTGTTCTTATTCAAACAAGGCGACACGCAAGAATATGCAAGCTTATGGGTATTCGCTACTTTGTGTTTGCGGTAAACAAGATGGACCTTGCCGACTATAGCGAGGAAACATTTAATAACATAACTTCCCAAATCGAAGAACTTTCAAGTGAACTCAAGCATGAAAATGTAAAGATTATTCCTGTCAGTGCAACGGCAGGCGACAATGTAACCGTAAAAAGTGATAATATGCCTTGGTACAAGGGTGAGCCGCTCTTAGAATATCTTGAAAATGTTGAGATCAAAGAGCCTGAAAGCGATAATGAATTTTGTATGCCTGTTCAAAGAGTGTGCAGACCTAACCATAATTTCAGAGGTTTCCAAGGTCAAATCGAAGGCGGAAGCATTGCAGTCGGTGATGTTATCAAAACACTTCCGAGTGAAGAAGAAGCAACGGTTAAAAGCATTATCGTAGGTTTTGACGAGGTTGAAAGTGCTTCACTCGGTCAGCCTGTTAACATTCAGCTTTCAAAAGAGGTTGATGTTTCCCGTGGTTGTGTGCTTGTATCGAAAGATTCAAAAATCAAAGCGTCAAAGGGTATCAAGTCAACCGTGCTTTGGATGGATGATGACGAGCTTACACTCGGTAAGGAATATATTTTAAAGCTTGGCACAAAGCATATTCCCGCAACGGTTAAAAATATCGAATACAAAATTGATGTAAATTCGGGCAAGCATATTGACGATACAAAACTTGTTAAAAACGAAATTGCATATTGTGAAATTGAATTTGCAGAAAAAATTATTGCTCAAAAGTTTAATGACAACAAGGCACTCGGTGGATTTATTCTTATTGACAGAGTGAGCCATATGACTTGTGCCTGTGGCGTTGTTGAAGAACTTGAAAGTGATATTGATAAAAATCCGTATTTTACAAACGGTGAGATAAACATTGATGGCTTTGTGTTTGAAGAATTTTATTTCAATCTTGAAAACGCATTCCTTAAAAAGCAGGAAAGCGATGTAACATACAAGGTTGGCGATAAGGTTAATGTTGAGGGTGAAAGCTTTAAATATCCTGACTATTTCGATATTATTTCTCCTGAAAGCAATGCGGCGGTACTTATCAGAAATAAGCAGATTGAGGATATAATTTCACTTGACGATTATTCTTATTCGGGACTTCCTGTTGTTGATGTAAGAGGCTTTGCATTGAAGATTAAATCAAATGCAGATTTGCAAAACTTCCTTTACGAATTTAATCATATCGAAAATGATAAAACGGCGGCATTTTATAACAAATGGTCAAAGTTTGAAACATACAGAAGAATTGTTTGCAGTGACAACTTCTGGATAATCTAAGGAGAAAAAATGGAAGAATATTCTTTTGATACGCTTTTGCTTCATCCTAATATTAAAAACGACAGTGGAGCAACGGTAACTCCGATTTATCAAACGAGTGCATTTGAACACGAAAGTGCCGAAAGTATTGCCGATTTGTTTTCAAACAAAAAACCGGGCTATTGCTACACAAGGCTTACAAACCCGACTGTTGACGCATTTGAAAAGCGAATTACTCTTTTAGAGCGTGGCTCGTCAAGTGTTGCAACCTCGTCGGGTATGGCTGCTATTTATAACAGCATTGTAAATATTCTTCAATCGGGCGACGAGATTTTAGCAAGTTCGTCGCTTTACGGTGGCACGATTGATTTGTTTGAGGATATAAAATCATTTGGCATTGATGTAAAGTACGCAGAGGATAACGGTGTTTCGTCATTTAAAAAAATGATAAGCGAAAAAACAAAAATTCTTTTTGCCGAAACTATAGGAAATCCAAAGCTTGATGTGACGGATATTAAATCACTTTCAACTCTTGCACACAATAACGGTTGCCTTTTGTTTATTGACAATACTGTTGCAACTCCGCTTTTGTGCAATCCTTTAACGCTCGGTGCAGATGTAGTAATAAATTCTACTTCAAAATATATTAACGGTTCGTCTACGGCTATCGGCGGAATAATTACGGTGAGCAAAAATATAAAGCTTGATTTCAACCGATTTCCTTTGCTTAAAGAGTATTCAAAATTCGGACCGTTTGCATATACGGCAAAAATCAGAGCGACCGTTCACCAGCATATAGGCTCGGCAATGGCACCTCAAACTGCATTTTTGAACAGTATTGGCATTGAAACTTTATCGCTTAGAGTTGAGCGTGCCTGTAATAATGCACTAAAACTTGCAAAATATTTGTCAAAGTTTGACGGACTCACGGTTAATTATCCGGGTCTTGAAAGCAGCAGTTATCATAATCTTGCAAAGGAAATGTTTGGCGATAAATACGGTGCAATTTTGACTGTTCGGGTGGGCAGTAAGCAAAAAGCGTTTGACTTTATAAATCATTTAAAAATACCTAAAATCGTTTCAAATATAGGCGACACAAAAACGCTTGTTATTCACCCTGCATCAACTATTGCACTTCATTCGAGTGACAGTCAAAAATGTGCAGCAGGTGTTTATGAAGATTTAATCAGAATAAGCGTAGGTATTGAAGATATAAACGATTTAATTTTGGATTTTAAATCGGCTTGGGATGAAATTGACAAGGAGTAGATATGGCTAAGGTAGATTTTGCCGCTCTTAAAAAGGGCGGATTTATGAGGCAGAAGCAGAAAAATATGTTTTCTTTAAGGCTTCAAACCGTCGGCGGTGAGTTGACGGCTGAAAATCTTAAAAAAATCAGCGAGGTTGCCGAGAAATACGGCAAAGGTTATGTTCACCTTACATCAAGACAGGGTGTTGAAATACCTTTTATCAATTTCGACGATATTGAAGAGGTTAAGGCTGAACTTGCAAAAGGCGGAGTTAAACCGGGAGTTTGCGGACCGAGAGTAAGAACGGTCACAGCGTGTCAGGGTAACGCAGTTTGCCCAAGCGGTAATATTGATACAAAAAAAATCTCAGACGAACTTAACAGAAGATACTTCGGCAGAGAGCTTCCTCATAAGTTTAAATTCGGCGTAACCGGCTGTCAAAACAACTGCCTTAAAGCTGAGGAAAATGATGTAGGTATAAAAGGTGCACTTGATGTCAAATGGGTCAAGGAAGATTGTATTTCCTGTGGCGTTTGTATCAAGGCTTGCAGGAAAGGGGCACTTTCGTTTGGCGATGACGGCGATATTTTGCTTGACTCGTCAAAGTGCAATTACTGCGGCAGATGCGTAAAATCCTGCCCTACAGACGCTTGGGTAGGCGAGAGTGCATATATTGTATCTTTCGGCGGAACTTTTGGTAATGATATTGTTAAGGGTGACGAACTTTTGCCGCTTATTACAAGCGAAGAAAAATTATTTGAAATAACCGACGCTGCCATTGACTTCTTTGAAGAAAATGCAAAGCCGAGTGAAAGATTCAGAAAAACACTTGAGCGTGTCGGTGAGGATAAACTCAAAGCAAAATTACAGGAGGTTTACAATGGCTGATTATGTAACTGACGGCACAGTCGATATTACAGATGTTGTGTGTCCGATAACTTTTGTTAAAGCTAAGTGCGCTATTGAAGAGCTTGAAGTCGGTCAAACACTTGCAGTTAAGATGAATGACGGCGAGCCTGTTCAAAATGTGCCACGCAGTATGAAAGAAGAAGGACACAAGATTAAAAAACTCCTTGATAATGAGGACGGAACATACACTCTTATTGTTGAAAAAGGAGAAGATGAATAATGTCAATCAGAATAAATGAAAGCAATTTTGAAACAGAAGTTTTAAAAAGCGAAATTCCGGTTATTCTTGATTTCTATTCAGACAGCTGTATTCCCTGCAAGGCAATGAGTGCTGTTTTGGGCGATATTGAGGATGATTACGAAGGCAAGATTAAAATTGCAAAGGTGAATGTAAATGTCGATTCATCTCTTGCTGAAAAATACGAAGTAAGTGCATCACCGACTTTGCTCTATTTTGTTGACGGCAGTGAAGTTGACAGAATGGTAGGTATGCTTTCAAAAGAAGATATTTTAGAAAAGGTAGGACTTTAATATGATTATTACAGTAGCAGGCGAAAAGAAAGAGTACGCAGACGGTATTACCGTAAGCGAGCTTATCGAAAAGGAAAATGTAGAAAATGCAGAATATGTAACAGTAACCGTTAATGACGAATTTGTTGACAGAGAAGCTTTTCCTACAACAAAGCTTAACGAAAATGACGCAGTAGAATTTCTATATTTTATGGGAGGAGGACAAGCCTAATGTTTTCAAACGAACAGCTTGAACGCTATTCACGCCACATAATTCTTAAAGAAGTCGGCGTAAAAGGTCAGCAAAAGCTGCTTAATGCAAAGGTACTCATTATCGGTGCAGGCGGCTTGGGTGCTCCTGCGGCATTGTATCTTGCGGCAGCAGGCGTTGGTACAATCGGTATTGTTGACGCAGACGAGGTTGACCTTTCAAATCTTCAAAGGCAGGTAATTCACGCTACTGCCGATATCGGCAAGGCAAAGGTTAAGTCTGCAAAGGAAACTATGGAATCTATTAACCCCGATGTCAAGGTTAATACATACCGCATGTTTGTTGACTCAACTAACATTATGGACCTTATCAAGGATTATGATTTTATTTTGGACGGAACAGATAATTTCCCTGCGAAATTTCTTATCAATGATGCGTGCGTTATGGCTAAAAAGCCTTTTTCTCATGCAGGCATAATCAGATTCAAAGGTCAGCTTATGACTTATGTACCGGGTGAAGGTCCTTGTTACCGTTGCGTGTTTAAAAACCCACCTCCGAAGGACGCCGTGCCAACTTGTAAGCAGGCGGGCGTAATCGGTGCCATGGGCGGTGTAATCGGCTCACTTCAGGCAATGGAAGCAATTAAGTATATTATCGGCAAGGGCGATTTGCTCACCGGTAAGCTTTTAACTTTTGACGCACTTAAAATGGAATTTCACACAATCAAACTTCCCGATAATCACCATAGCTGTGCAGTTTGCGGCGACAACCCGACAATTACGGAGCTTATTGATTATGAGCAAGCAGTTTGTGAAGATAAATAAGGTATAAACATGATTTACATAACTAAAGATGATTACAATTTAATACTTTCACACGCTAAAAATAATTTGCCGGAGGAGGCTTGTGGACTTCTCGGCGGTGTTATAGACGGTGAAGATAAATATGTAAAAAAGGTTTATCTTCTCGAAAACACCGACCATTCAAACGAGCATTTCACTATGTCGCCACAGGCTCAACTTCAGTCGATTAAGGATATGAGGCAAAACGGTTATGGCCTTTTAGGTAATTGGCATTCTCACCCGGAAAGTCCGTCAAGACCGAGCGAAGAGGACAAAAGGCTTGCAATGGATACAAAAATCAGGTATTTGATTTTATCGCTTATGGATAATGATAAGCCGGTTTTAAATGCCTTTATAATTGACAAGGACAAAAATATTTCTAAAGAGGAAATAAATGTATTGTCTTAGTTTGGACTACAAAACTGCCGATTCAAATGTAAGGTCAAAGTTTTCGCTTACTAAAAGGGAAATTCTTGACCTTTCAAACAAGGTCGGCAGTCTTGTTGCACTTTTTACCTGTAATCGTAGTGAAATTTATTTTTTGTGTGAGCCGTCGCTAATGCTCAAAAACCTTGATGTGCCGTGTGATATTAAAAATTTGCTTTCTCTTTATGAAAATGACGAGGCTGTAAAGCACCTTTTTTCCGTTATCTGCGGTCTTGAATCTATGCTCAAAGGCGAAGATGATATTGCAAGGCAGATGAAAAAAGCGTATTACTTTTCAGTTGAAAACAAAATTTCAAACAAGGAACTTAATATCGCATTTCAAAAGGCATTCAACTGCTCAAAAAAAGTGAAAAGCGAAACACTCCTTTCAAAATCGGCAACTTCCTTTGCAACTCTTTCGTCAAAATATGCAAAGAAATATTACAAAAATAATAATTGCAACGGTAAAATTTTACTTGTAGGTGCAACGGGTGAACTCGGCTCGGTTATTGCTAAAAATATCGTGTCATATGATTTGCCGTTGACCGTTACTCAAAGAACTTGCGGTGGTACACTCAGCACAAATTACGATACGATACCTTTTGAAGAAAGGTATGATTACCTTAAAAATACCGACATTGTAATTACTGCTACCTCGTCGCCACATTTGATTTTTGATTTTGATTTGTGCAAAGATTTGATAAGGCAAAATCAGCTTTTCATTGATTTGTCCGTGCCTTTTGATATTGACAGACGAATTGAAAGAAATGCGAATTTTGTTGATGTTGACTTTTTTGAAACAATTTCAAAAAAGAACAGCCTTGAAAAAATGAAAAGTGTTAAAGAGGCACAGCAAATTATTCTTGAAGAATTTGACGAGTATAAAATGATAGTCAAAAACAATCTTGAAAGAGGTAAGCAAAATGTACTTTCCGATGCTGTATAATTTGGAAAACAAAAAAATACTTATTGTCGGCGGCGGAAAAGTTGCTTTTCATAAGCTTAAAATTCTTTCAAAATTCAATGCCGATATAACTGTTTTGGCAAGTGAAATAAATTTCGGCTTTGATAAGGTTATACTCAAAGATTTTGAAGAAAATGATGTAGAAAATTACGATATAGTAATCGGTGCAACGAATAACGAAAAAGTTAATACATCAATTTATTTAGCGTGTAAAAAAAGAAAAATCCCTGTCAATATAGTTGACGACAAGGATAAATCCGATTTCATTTTCCCTGCAATGACGGTTAAGAAAAATTTGGTTGTTGCCGTGTCAACTATGGGTGCTTCGCCTACTGCGGCGGCAAAAATCCGTGATGAAATCGAAGAAAATTTACCCGTCGATATTGAAGAAAAAATAGAAAGACTTTCAGAGTATCGTCAGAGTCTGATTGATAAAAACATACCTTACAACGAACGAAAAAAACTACTTGAAAAATATTATGATGAGAACAGTTAAAATAGGAACAAGAGGCAGTGCACTTGCTCTCGTTCAGGCAAAAATGACAGCCGAAAAAATTGAAAATGCAGATAAGAGCGTTAAGGCAGAACTTGTAATTGTCAAAACTCAGGGCGACAAAAATCAAATCTCGCCGCTTGATACTTTCGGTGGTAAAGCCGTTTTTGTTGATGAATTCGAGCAAATGCTTTTAAACGGTGAGATTGACATTGCAGTTCATTCCGCTAAGGATATGCCGACTTCTTTGCCACAGGGCTTGGAAATCGGTGCAGTGCTCGATCGTGCAGATGTAAGAGATGTTCTTGTGTATAAAAAATCGACTAAAGAAATTAAAACAATCGGTACAAGTTCAAAAAGGCGAACTGCTCAAATACTTGCTTTATATAAAAACAGCACTTGCCTGCCACTTCGTGGCAATGTGCCTACAAGAGTGCAAAAGATGAAAGACGGCTTATATGACGCCGTTGTGCTTGCAAAAGCAGGACTTGACAGGCTCGGTATTTTCGGCAAAGATGACGAGCTTGAATATAAAATATTGTCGATTGACGATATGGTTCCTGCTGCCTGTCAGGGTATTATCGCTATTGAAAACAGGCGAAACGATAATGAATTAAAACAAATTTTAAACAAGATAAATGATGAAAAAACAGCCCTTTGCCTTGAGCATGAAAGGCAAATTATGACACTTCTTGACGCTTCGTGCGTTGAATGTGTCGGCGCAGTGGAAACTGAAGAAAATATCATCGTTATGAAGAAAATTGACAATGAATTAAGATATAAAAAATATAACCGATTTGATTTAAACCGGATAGAAAAGGACTTTATGTAATGGGTTTTGTTTATTTTGTAGGTGCAGGACCGGGTGATGCTGAACTTATAACGCTCAAAGGTATTCGTGCACTTGAAAAGGCTGATGTCGTGCTTTACGACAGCCTTGCAAATGATGAACTTCTTGAATATGCAAAGCCTGATTGTAAGAAAATTTATGTAGGCAAGCGTTCGGGCATTCATTCAAAAAAGCAAGATGAAATAAACAAAATACTCCTTGAAGAGGCAAAGGGCAAAAATGTTGTTGTAAGGCTCAAGGGTGGCGACTCGTTAGTTTTCGGCAGAGGCTCGGAGGAGGCACAGGTGCTTGACGATAATAATATTCCTTATGCTTTTGTACCCGGTGTGTCCTCGTGTTTAAGCGTTCCTGAACTTGCAGGTATACCCGTTACTCATCGTGAGCTATCACGCTCGTTTACTGTTGTAACGGGGCACACAAAAAACGGTGTGCTTGATGAAGAATATATAAAAAAGCTTGCCGCTCTTAATACTACGCTTGTATTTTTAATGGGACTTGCAAATCTTGAAGAAATATCAAATCTTTTGATGAAACACGGACTTGATAAAAATACACATTGCTCTGTTATTTCAAACGGAAGCCTTGAAAATCAAGTTAAGGTCACGGCAACTGTTGACAGTATTTACCAAAAGGTGAACGAAAGCGAAGTAAAGCCGCCTGCAATTATAGTTGTCGGCAAAACAGCAAATTTCGATTTCGCCAAAAAGATAAATGTTGGTTTGACGGGCAGTAAAAAAATTCAGCAAAGCTTAAAGTGTGAAATCGATTTTGCAAATACTTTTGACTTGCTTGACGCAAAAATAAACAAACTCAATTTTGAAGTGAATGACTTTTCAAAATACGACCTTATAGCATTTTTAAGTGCAAAAGCTGTCAATATTTTTTGCGAAAAATATGGTGCAATATCAAATGTATCTTATGGTGCTATAGGCTCGCAAACTAAAAATGAACTTGAAAAATTCGGCATAAAAGCTGCTGTTGTGCCTGAAGATTTTACAGGGGTTGCACTCGGCAATGAAATTGCAAAAAGAAAGTACAAAAGCGTTCTTGTCGTTAGGTGCAAAAGGGGCAGTGAGAATATAGACGAAGTGTTAAATCAAAATAATATTTCGTTTGATACCGTTTTTGCTTATGACACCGTGTTTGAAAAAGGCAAGGATTTTGAAAATTATAATAATCTTGATTATGTTACATTTTCAAGTACGCAGGGTGTAAAAGAATTTTTTAAATATTACGAAAAAAGAGAAGATATAAAATATGTTGCAATAGGAAGTGTGACGGCTAAAGCACTTGAAAGCTTAGGCATAGCACCGATTGTTGCAAAAGAATTTACGGCAAAAGGAATTGCAAACGCAATTTTGGAGGACTTATTGTGAAAAGAACAAGAAGACTTAGAAACAGCGAAACTTTGAGAAACCTTGTAGCTCAAACAAGACTCGACGCTAAAGATTTTATTTACCCTATGTTTGTAACATTCGGTCAAAATGTCAAAGAACCTATCGACTCAATGCCTAATATTTATCGCTACAGTATCGACCGAATTGACGAAGAGCTTGACAGAGTGGTGTCTTCCGGTATAGATGCAATAATGCTTTTCGGTATTCCTAAGCATAAGGATGAAAAAGGCAGTGAGGCATATAACGATAACGGTATAACTCAAAACGCAATAAGGCATATTAAGGAAAAATATCCGTCGCTTTTGGTTGTAGCTGATGTCTGCCTTTGCGAATATACTTCCCACGGCCATTGCGGTGTTGTTTGCCACGGCGAAATACTTAATGATGAAACGCTCATACTTCTTTCAAAAGCGTCAGTATCTCTTGCAAAGGCAGGTGCAGATGTGATTGCACCGTCGGATATGATGGACGGCAGAGTTGAGGCGATAAGAAAAGCACTTGACGAAAACGGCTTTGTTAATACTCCGATTATGGCATACAGTGCAAAATATGCCTCGGCTTACTACGGCCCGTTTCGTGATGCGGCAGGCAGTGCACCGTCATTCGGCGACAGAAAAACATATCAAATGGACTACAGAAATGCAAAAGAGGCAATGATTGAATGTCAGTCCGATATTGACGAGGGTGCAGATATAATTATGATTAAACCGGCACTTGCTTATCTTGATGTAATCAAAGATGCATCAAACAGATTTGATACTCCTATTGCCGCTTACAATGTCAGCGGTGAATATTCAATGGTTAAAGCCGCTGCTCAAAACGGCTGGATAGATGAAAGAAAAATTGTTCTTGAAACATTAACTTCAATCAAGCGTGCAGGTGCCGATATTATAATCACTTATCACGCAATAGATGTGGCAAATTGGTTAAAGGAAGGATAAAAATGACTAATCACGAGCTTGTAAATAAAGCAAAAGCCGTTATGCCGGGTGGTGTCAGTTCACCTGTTAGAGCATTTGACAGCGTCGGTGTAGAGCCTTTTATTGTTAAAAGTTCAAAGGGTGACAGAATTGTTGATGTCGAGGGTAACTCATATGTCGATTTTGTATGCTCTTTCGGTCCGAACATTTTAGGTCACGGTGACGAACGAGTTGTAAAAGCAATTCATACTGCTGTTGATAACGGACTTACATACGGTGCTACCTGCGAAAACGAAATTGAACTTTGCGAAATGATTAAAGTCGCAACACCGTCTGCCGAAAAGGTAAGACTTGTTAATTCGGGCACAGAGGCGGTAATGAGTGCCGTTCGCCTTGCAAGAGGATATACAAATAAAAATTATATTATCAAATTCGCAGGCTGTTATCACGGTCACAGCGACAGCTTACTTGTTAAGGGCGGTTCGGGTTTACTCACCAATTCAATTCCTAACAGCAACGGCGTACCGAATGAATTTACCGCTTACACTCTTGTTGCAAATTATAATGATAAAAAGTCTGTGGAAGAATTATTCTCGAAATTTAAGGACAATATTGCCGCCGTGGTTGTTGAGCCTGTAGCGGCTAATATGGGCGTGGTTTTGCCTGAAGATGACTTCTTACCGTTTCTTCGTAAAATCACAAAGGACAATAACTCACTTCTTATATTTGACGAGGTTATCACAGGCTTTAGGCTTGGGTATAACAGTGCTCAGGGCTATTTTGGCGTAACGCCCGATATTACAACACTCGGCAAAATAATAGGTGGTGGACTTCCTGTCGGTGCTTATTGCGGCAGTAATGAAATAATGAGCCTTGTTGCACCTGTAGGCAATGTCTATCAGGCAGGCACTTTGTCAGGCAATCCTATTACTGTTGCGGCAGGGCTTGAAACGCTTAAAATACTAAAAGAAAATCCAAGTATATATAATGAAATCGAAAGCAAGGCAAAAAGAATTGCGACGGCATTTAACAACGCCTTTGACGGCAAGGCTCATGCAAACCAAATCGGCTCACTTTTAACATTCTTTTTTAACGGTGATAAGGTTAAATCTTTTGACGATGTTCAAAAATGCGATACGGAAAAGTTTGCAAAATTCTTCCGTTTTATGCTTTCAAAAGGCTTTTACATTCCACCGTCACAGTTCGAGGCAATGTTTATTTCAACGGCACACAGTGATGAGGATATTGATAACTTTATCGGTGCAATAAAGGAGTTTGCAAATGGGATATGATGTTGCAATAATCGGCAGCGGACCGGCAGGTTTAAGCACAGCCGTTTATCTTAAAAGGGCAATGCTCAGCGTTGTTTTAATTGAAAAAGAATATTTCTCAGGCGGTCAAATGCTTTTTACCGAAAGCATAGATAACTATCTCGGCTTTGAAAATATAAGCGGTTTCGATTTGGCACAGAAGTTTAGAAAGCACGCCGAAAATCTCGGAGCAGAGTTTATAACAGGAACGGTTAAATTGCTTCAAAAAGGCAAAATCATTTTGAATGACGGCAAAGAAATCAATTCAAAGGCGATAGTTATTGCGAGCGGTGCAAGCCATAAACAACTCGGCGCAAAGGGCGAAACTGAATTTTCAGGCAAAGGCGTTTCCTATTGTGCCACATGTGACGGTGCTTACTTTAAGGATAAAAATGCCGTTGTTGTCGGTGGTGGCGACACGGCACTTGAAGACGCAATCTATCTTTCTAATATCTGCTCAAAGGTAACATTGATTCACAGAAGAAACGAGTTTAGGGCAAAAAAATCACTCGTTGCTACGTTTGAAAAATTTGATAATACCGAAATACTTTTCAGTGAAGAAATAGAAACCATAAACGGTGACAAAGCCGTTCAAAGCATAACGCTTAAAAGCGGCAAAACTCTTTTGACGGATTCTGTTTTTATTGCAGTCGGTCAAAAGCCTAATACTGACTTTTCAGACGGCATTTCTCTTGCCGAGGACGGAAGTATTGTAACAGACGAACACTGTAAAACAAATGTTGACGGAATTTTTGCAGTCGGTGATGTAAGGCAAAAATATTGCCGTCAGGTTGTTACTGCTGTTGCCGACGGTGCAATAGCGTCAAAATCTGTTTGTGAATATTTAAGTGGTGATTGATATGAAACTGAAAATAATAAAATCTCCACGGCAGTGCAAGGTTTATGACGAAAATGAAAGTCTTGTAGCCGTGGTGCATAACAAACTTCTTAATATGGATAAAAATATTGAAAATATTAAGGATAAAGAAACTTTTTCAACCTCGATTGTAAACAGTGAAAATTGCTATGTTTTTGACAGCGACGGCAACGAAGTTGCTTACGGTGTTATCAAGAGTGAAAAATCGGACAGCTTTAAGCAAGCATTTTTCGGTGCAAGCGAAAAGGTAACGATTGAGTTTGGCGAAGATTCTTATGTTGCCGAGCGGACAAAGGGCGATAACCTTGTAATTAAAAAGCAAGGTGTTGACGAAGAATTTGTAAGCGATATAGCGAATGTCTACGATATATCAAAGCGTACCTCAACTATTTGCAGTGATACCGATATGTCAATAACAACTCTTATCGTGATTTTTATTTTTACCCGTTATCTTTACGATTCAAAATTCACTATGATGGTATAATTAAAAAGAGGCTGTAAAAAAACAGTCTGAAAAAAAGATGACTGCAAGAACTCCAAAAGGAGAT
>CAVKLC010000006.1:0-65172 GCA_963657005.1 bacterium
TTTTTCATATTGTTTAATATGTCTATATTCTCTTGGCATAACAAAACCTCCTATGATAGTTTTTATTCTACCATAGGAGGTCCCTTTTTTCTATAGGAGGTCCCTTTTTTCTATAGGAGGTCCCTTTTTTCTATTGTCCATTTTTTACGGACTTGTTCAGTACGACCTTTAATCTTTTTAATATTAAATTAAGTGTAAAACAATGTTTTTGTATTCGGTTTAGAAAATCTGTAAACGCTCATTTCGATACCGAGTGCAAGATAGATACAAAGTGACGATGAACCGCCTGCAGAGAAAAGGGGAAGTGTGATACCGATACTCGGTAAAATCGAAAGTTCCATACCTATATTAACAAACATCTGTGCAAAAAGCATAACCGATATGCCACTGCACATTAAATAACCAACATTATCTCTTGCTTTAAGACCCGTTGACATAACCCTGATTATAAGCACTGCAAGAATAATAATTACCGCAAGTGCGCCGATATAACCGAGTTCTTCACCTGCAACAGTCAAAATCATATCACTCTCATTAACAGGAACAGAGCCGCTTTGCGTCATACTGCCGTTTAAATATCCCTCGCCGAGCCAACCGCCGCTGCCAAGCGCAATTTTGCCGTTGGTTTGCTGATAAAGAACATCTTTATATTGCTCAGGATAAAACAGCGCGGTAATTCTTTCGCGCTGAACGCCGTTGATGATATTAAGCTTCCAAGCCGTAACGAAGCCGACAAGAATAGCACAAATACCTGCAACAAAGTAGCCTATATTAACCCTCGCAAAGAATAACATTCCTATAAACATAACAAGGAAAATAAGGGCGGAGCCTGCGTCACCTGTAAGAAGAACAAGACCGATAGGAATCATACCGTGAATAACGAGTGGTACGATTGTTTTAAGCCTATCAATATGGTCTTTTACCATATCAAGGTGATACGAAAACGAAATTATAAAGCCTACTTTTAAAAGTTCAGAAGTTTGGAAATAAAACACACCGAGGTCAAGCCAGCTCTTAGCGTCCGGTCTGTCAGGGTTAACAGCAGTACCAAACAAAAGCGTAATAATCATAAGCAATATGCAACCGCCGGCGATTATAGGCCAAAGCTTTGATATAATTTCATAGTCAATATTGCAAACAAGAAGTGAAAAAACAATACCTGCCAAAGTTGATATAAGCATACTCTTTACACCGCTTGCAATAACCTGTCCGTCTTTGAGCGTTGAATATGTTGCACTGTAAACAAGTGCGAGTCCGTAGCAAGAGCCGATTAATGCGGTGATAAGCGTTACAAAATCAAGTCCGCTAAAAAATCCAACTCTTTTTTTATTCAATTTTAATCTCCTTTCGGTTTTATGATAAACCAAAATATATATTTATTATATTAAAATATATTGCGCCAAATAAGTCAAGTGAAATTTGTGAATTTTTTGTATTAAATTAATAGTTGGAATATTGTATATTATGTGTTATACTATATAGCAAGTTAATGAATAAAGAGGTTTTTTATGTTAAGTGATATTGAAATTGCGCAAAATGCAAAAATGAAAGATATTACCGAGATTGCATCTTCACTCGGTATCGATTCTAAGGGTATTGAGCCTTACGGTCATTATAAGGCGAAAATTTCTAATGAAACCCTTGAAAGTTTGAAAAATAAAGAAGACGGCAAGCTTGTTTTGGTAACTGCCGTTAACCCAACCCCTGCGGGTGAGGGCAAAACTACTGTTTCTATCGGTCTTTCTCAGGCAATTAATAAGCTTGGTAAAAAAGCCGTTGCCGCACTTAGGGAACCGTCACTCGGTCCTGTTTTCGGAATTAAAGGCGGCGCCGCAGGCGGTGGATATTCTCAGGTGGTTCCTATGGAAGATATCAATCTCCATTTCACCGGTGATATGCATGCCATTACAAGCGCTAATAATCTTATGTGCGCAATGCTTGATAACCATATTCAGCAGGGCAATGTTCTCGGTATCGACCAAAGGCGAGTTCTTGTTAAGCGTTGCCTTGATATGAACGACCGTGCGCTTCGCAATATTGTTTGTTCACTCGGCGGTAAGCTTAACGGTATTCCGAGAGAGGACCATTTTGTCATTACGGTTGCAAGTGAAGTTATGGCTATCCTTTGCCTTGCAAACGATATTTTTGATTTAAAGCAAAGGCTCGGCAATATCCTTGTTGCTTATACTTATGACGGTCAGCCGGTTTATTGTAAGGATATTAAGGCTAACGGCGCTATGACTGTTTTGCTTAAAGATGCTATTAAGCCGAATCTTGTTCAAACTCTTGAAAATACACCCGCTATTATGCACGGCGGTCCTTTTGCAAATATTGCTCACGGTTGTAACTCCGTCAGAGCGACTAAAGCGGCGCTTAAACTTGCAGATTATTGCGTTACGGAAGCAGGTTTTGGCTCAGACCTCGGTGCTGAAAAATTCTTTGATATTAAATGTAGATTTGCAAATCTTAAACCGTCTTGCGTGGTTCTTGTTTCAACCGTTAGGTCGATGAAGTATAACGGCGGTGTTGCTAAGGATGAACTCGCAAATGAAAATCTTGATGCGCTCAAAAAGGGCAGTGTCAACCTTGAAGCGCATATTGATAATCTTCAAAAGTTCGGCGTTCCTGTTGTTGTTGCAATCAATCACTTTTATGCCGATACCGACGCTGAAATTGAGTATATTGAAAAAGTTTGTACTGCTAAGGGCGCCGACTTTGCAGTGACAAAATGTTTTGCCGAGGGCGGCGACGGCAGTATCGACCTTGCAAATAAAGTTATGGCGGCTTGCGAAAAGGAAAATAATTTCCACTATCTTTATGATACAAATATGCCGGTATATGAAAAAATCGAAACTATTGCCAGGGAAATATACGGTGCAGACAGCGTTGAGTATACTAAGGACGCTAAAAAGAGTATTGACGAATTTATCAAACTCGGTTGCGATAATATGCCTGTTTGTATGGCTAAAACTCAGTATAGCCTCTCCGATAACCCTGTTTTGCTCGGCAGACCTCACGGCTTTAAGATTACAATTTCTTCTGCCAACCTTTCAAACGGTGCAGGTTTCCTTGTTTGCCAAACGGGTAGTATTATGACTATGCCGGGTCTTTCAAAATCTCCTGCGGCTCACAAAATTGATATCGACGAAAACGGTAATACTGTCGGTCTTTTTTAAGGTGAAAATATGACTGAATATAAAACTAACAGTTATGAACAAACGGTGGCTCTCGGTGAAAAAATTGCAAAGAGCCTGCCGAAAGGTTCGCTTGTCGCTTTTCTCGGCGGTCTTGGTATGGGTAAAACTGCTTTTACCACCGGTCTTGCCAAGGGTTTGGGTATTGATGTTGATGTTTCTTCTCCTACTTTTGCAATTTGCAATACATATACAGGAAAGGAAAATACTCTTTACCATTTTGATATGTACCGTGTTGACGGTTGGGATGACCTTTATTCGACCGGCTTTTTCGACTTTCTTGAAACTGATGCTTATATGGCTGTTGAATGGAGCGAAAATATTTATGGCGCGCTTCCCGATGATACCTTTATGGTTGAAATTGAGCGAATAAGCGATAATGAAAGATTATTTAAAATGTATAAAAAATCAGAGGTAGAAGAATGATTTTATCTGTTGATTCTTCGGCAGTTACGGCTTCTGTCGCTTTGACTGACGGCGAAAATGTAATAAATAACGAGTTTGTAAATGCCGGCTTAACTCATAGCGAAACTTTGCTTCCTATGATTAAACGCGTGCTCGGTGATACCAAGGTGTCGGAACTTGACGCTATAGCTGTCACAGCTGGTCCGGGTTCTTTCACCGGGGTGAGAATCGGCGTTGCAACTGTTAAAGGTCTTGCTTTTGAAAAAAATATTCCTTGTATCAGCGTTTCAACTCTTGAAGCGATTGCGTATAATTTTGCTGATGAAAATACAATCGTTTGCGCTGTTATGGACGCAAGGCGAATGCAGTTTTATAACGCTTTGTTTGAAATGAATGGCGGCAAGGCAATAAGGCTTTGCGACGATAGGGCAATTTCTATTGACGCTTTGCGTGAAGATTTAAAAAAATATGACCGTGTAGTAATTGCCGGTGACGGTGCTAAACTCTGTTTCGATAATATCAACCTTGATAATTGCACTTTGGCGCCGAATGATAAAATGTATCAAAACGGTATCGGCGTTGCCCGTGCCGCAAAAGATAAAGAAAAAATTTCTGCTTCCTCTCTTATGCCTGTTTATTTAAGACTTAGCCAGGCTGAAAGGGAATTGAAGCTTAAAAAGGATAAGGAGAACTAATATGATAGCATTAGGTAGTGACCACGCAGGTTTTTCACTTAAAGAGGAAATTAAAAAGCACCTCGACGAAACAGGTGTTGATTATGTTGATGTAGGTTGTTATTCGCCTGAAAGATTCGATTACGCAATCTCTGCTCAAAAAGCTTGCGACAAAGTTGTAGCAGGTGAGTGCTCAGCGGCAATTCTTTGTTGCGGCACAGGTGTCGGCATTTCAATGGCGGCAAATAAAGTTAAGGGTATTCGTGCTTGTTGCTGTACCGATTATTTCAGTGCTAAGTATACAAGACTTCATAACGACGCTAATTGTCTTTGTATGGGCGAAAGAGTTATCGGTCCCGGCCTTGCAATCGAACTTGTTGATGTTTTCCTTAATACTGAGTTTGAGGGCGGCAGGCATCAAACCCGTGTTGACCAAATTATGGCTATCGAAAAAGGCGAAAAGCTTTATTAATACTTGTAGGGGCGGCGTCCTCGACGACCCTTATTATAGGTGATTAGTATGAAAAAGAAATTATTAAGCTTATTTTTAATTTTATCAATTCTTGTATGTTCACTTTCCGTAATAAATTTTACTGTTTTAGCTGATGATACAGATGCAAACGGTACATATAAATATACATCTTCAACCGGTACGCTTGAAATTTTCAGCGACGATATAATGGTTGATAAAACTGAAGATACTATGTCAAGTTACCCTTGGTTTACTTATAAATCATCAATCGAACATATTATTATTCACGACGGTGTAACTAAAATCAGCGCCTTGGCTTTTTCAAGGCAGGATAATTTGACTGATGTAGTTATTCCTGATTCAGTAGTTTCTATCGGTAATTCTGCTTTTGCGGGAAATGATAATCTTAATAAATTAACTTTGTCCGATAATGTTGCCGAGATAGGCGATTACGCATTCGGTTTTAATTCTCAAATGCTTATTAACCCTAACTTTGAATGTGTTTGTTCTTCTTCAAGCTACGCTCAAACTTGGTGCTTGAAAAATTATGTGCCTTTTTCAACTCCGTTTTCTTCTTCGGGTGAGGAATCTGTCAGTGTCGGCGCAACCGGCAAAAAACAATTTTTTTGGTCTTTTGTGCCAAATGTCGATTGTACAGTTACCTTTTATTCGACATCTAAGTTTGACACTGAGGGTTTGATTTACGATTTTGATTCATATAAGTATAACGATAATTACGAAATAATGAAAAATTCTTCCCTTTATTATAGCGATGATGTCGGCGATGACCTTAACTTTAAAATTCAAAAAACGCTTAAAGCAGGCAAGAGATATTACCTTTCAACTAAATTTAAACTTCCTGCAAAAGTCGGTGCTTTTAATGTTAGCTTCAACTTTAGCTGTTTAAACCATGCTTTCTATGCAGATAGTTTGGAGCAAGATTTTATGTCGGACGATTATGATACCGTACTTATAAAATGTCAAAATTGTAATGAAACCGAATCTATGCTTTTTATTGACGCATTTAAACAAAATCTTCCGCTTTGTGATGTCAACGGTGACGGTATCGTTAACGCAAAAGATTTTTCAATTCTTTTAAAACATTCTGCAAACTAAATATTCTTCGGGTCGTCGTTCTCGGCGACCCTTTTTTATAAATAATAAAAAATCACTATACAATATTAGAATTGTGTCTAATAAAATTCATAAAAAATTGGCCAAAAATATTTACCAAAATTGTTAAAAATATGCGAATTTATTGTTGACAAATTAAATATCATATTATATAATTTTCTTGTATAATTATGGGGCATATTATACCTATTATTATTTACCCACAATTTCAAATCAATATGTATTGATTTTACTTTAAGGCGTAGTCAGTAAGCCACTGTATATTGATGTGCACTTGATTTGAAAAATTTTAGGAGGTTTTAAAAAATGAAATTCAAAAGTTCTAAGAAATTGGTATCTTTGTTTCTCGCAATTATGATGATTGTAACAAGTGTACCGGCTTTTGCTATGACTGCCTTTGCAGGTACTGATAATTGTAAGTATCTTTTTGCTTACTTTACCGGTAATACAAAGTACGGTCAGAATGTAAGGTTTGCTTTGTCTGAGGACGGCTATACCTTTACAGCGCTCAATAATAATGAGCCTGTTTTGACTCAGACTCAAGGCTCCGGCACATCTGCAGGCTATGCTCGTGACCCGTATATTACTCGTGACCCTAACGGTAACGGCTTTTATATGGTGGCTACCGATATGGATGCATCAGGTATCCACAGCAGCTGGAGTGGCGACTCTTGTGTTTATGTTTGGCATTCCGATAACCTTGTTGATTGGACTCAAATTGCTGACTTTGACTTTCAGTCATTCGGCGGCGATTTTGCTTCTGTAATTCGTGCTTGGGCACCGCAGATTATTTGGGATTCAACTGCTAATCAGTGGATGATGTATTTGTCAATTACAATGACTGTTAACAGTTCAACTGAGTGGAATGTAATGTATTATACATATACTTCTGATTTCCAAAATTTCTCAACTCCGCAGAAATTTGAATTTTCAACAGGTGTTTATACAGGTCGTATCGACGCTGATATAGTTGAAAATGACGGTACATATTATATGTATTATAAGGATGAATCTGCTGCTGCTGTTATGCTTGCAACTTCTGATTCTTTAACAGGTACTTATACTCCTGTTAAAACTGTATCTACTACTCTTTCTTCAAACAATGTTGAGGGTAACGCAATGTATCAGCTTGGTAACTCTGATACTTGGGTTATGATGCTTGATGAGTATTCAAACGGTACATTTGCTTATGGTACTACTACCGATTTTGTTAACTTCACAAAGTATACCGGTTCAACTTCTGCTAACTCTGCACTTACTGCTCGTCACGGTTCTGTAATGCAGATTACTACTGAAGAATATAACAGACTTAAAACTGCTACATTCAACAATGCTTCTGAGCCAACAGGTGAGGGTGTAGATTTAACTGAAAATCTTGTTGGTCAGTATCTTACTACAAGTGATGTAACTGCCGATGCTTCAGGAAATGGTAATACCCTTACTCAAACCGGTACAGTTTCATGGAATAACACAGGCTATACTTCAGAATTCGGTGCTGCTTCATTTACTAACGGTAATTATCTCAGTTCTTCTAACTTTAAGTCAATTATTGGTGACTCTGCAACTGGTTTCACCATTTCTTTCTTAGGTTATAAAGATAGCGCTAATGATGACGAACACGGTCGTTTTGTCGAAGTTACTAACTATTCGCCTAAATCTTACACTTGGGTTGAAGGTGAAACCGATATGGTTTACTTTTCAAACTGGGCTAATAATAATTACGAGTATATCAAAGATACATATTTGTGGCAGACAGGTCGTTTCGGCGGCAGTGCAGGCGAACAAGCTGCTGCTTCTTGGCATCTTTACACAATCGTTTATGATTCAACAACGAATAATCTTCGTATGTATGTTGACGGTTCAAAGTCTGTTGATGATACAAATGCTAAGTTAGATTCTAACTTCCTTTCTGCTCTTACAACTCTTAATATTGGTTGTTCTTGCTATCCTGATAACACTCTTACAGGTAAGCTTCGTGATATGCGCGTTTATAACAGAGCAATTACCGATGATGAAGCTTCACGCCTTCCAAAGCAGTACCAACTCGACGGTGAAGCTGAGAAAAAGCAGTATGTAATTGACAATATCAGCAATCCTTCAAGGTCATATTCGTTTAACACTTTGAATTATAACGCTGATGACTCTTACATGAAAAATCTTGTCTACTCAGGTGATTGGGGAGATAGTGATTGGACTACATTTAGTAATTACAACTCAGGTAATTCTGATAATAAACATAATATGAAAGTTGTCGGTCCAAGTATTTCTGTTGGTGTTTATTCCGGTTCGGGTACTGATATTAGATTCCCTATGATTGCTCAAACAGGTAAAGGTGGTAATCAGACCGGTGTTTCAAACTATATAGGTATTGACCACCTTGCATACAGTTCAGGAAACTTCTCAGTAGGCGGCAGTACTTGGGCGCGTTGTAAATCTTGGAATGATTTAACTGCTGACAGTGACACTTCTCACGATTTCTCGTCTGCTGCTGACGGCGGTGTAAATCGTTCTGAAAGTGCTGTGGATGGTAGATTTGAACTTGACAATAGCAAATATTGGAAAAACTATATGACATATAGCGGTTCCGGTAATGCAACAACCTATTATGATGTTCTTTCTAACCCTTCATTTGCATACCAAGCTGACTATTATTGGACTTGGTGGCCAAGCAAGAAAAGTTTTAACTCAAACTATACAGGTACTGTTAATGCAACTAACCAAAAGTTCTATGTACTTAACTATGCACCATTGAAGACTTTACTTGAAAGTGATGCATTTACTTCTAATTTCCAAAATGTAGTTAATAATGAATGGAAGTATGACGAAACATCACTTGCAAAGTTCTATTCAATGTACTACAATATGCTCAGGTTCGACCTCACAGCTCAAGATTATACTACTGAATCTGCAGTTCAAAGCGTTGCTTCAACTATTAAAGATTTTGTAGAAAATTATTTTGCTGAGCCTGACTTAAAGGAATTCAATGTTAACTTCGTAATGGCTGATAATACAACTGTTACTAAGACAGTAACTGCAGGTAACACTATTGACGGTCTTATTCCTGATAATACTGCTGAGTCTTCAAACAACGACGGTACTCATAATGTTTACTCATGGCCTACAGACTGCACAAGTAGCTATATGCCTAAGGAAGATGATGTAACATTCCACGAAGTATCTGTTATTCGTGATTGTACTTACGATGAAGGAACAACAGATGACGGTGTAACAACAATAAAATGTACAGTTTGCGGTTATACAAAGACTGAAATTAATCTTAACAAGGATGCTTACAATGCTGCTGTTGAATCGGCTAATGCCGAAATTGCCAACACAGCTAAAAACACAGCAGATTCAATAGCTGCTCTTCAAGCTGTTCTTAACGCTAACAGCAACCCTGACAGCGCTCAAAAGCAGTCTGAACTTGATGCTATGACAAAGGCTATTCTTGACGCTATCGCAAAGCTTGAGCTTAATACTTACACAATAAATCTTTACTATGTAATTGACGGTGTTCAGTCTGAAGTTCAGCAGATAGTAACCGGTAAGTACAGCGAATACTTCACATTTAATGCACCTGACGGCAACTATTCCGTTGAAAAGTGGACAAGAACCATAGGTACAGAAAAAGATGAAAAAGTCGGCGCTACTAATACTTCGTTAACAGGTAGAATTGTTAACGATGCCGATTACTTCGTATACGCAAAATCTGTTATCCCTGCAAAAACAGACAACGCCGTTGTATCTCTTGAAGACAGACTCGGCAGAGTTGTTGACAATATGTATGTACCTCTTACAGACGGTCAGGCTACACTCAATGTAACTGTTGATGCTGCAAGTAGGTCAATCACTGTTAACGGTACAACAATGACTGCTCCTAATGTAACATTCTACACATTCAATGGCTTTGAAATTAACGGTGAAACTGTAACAGACGGTAGTACTTACACAATCACAGGTGACACAGTAATAGATGTTGTATACAGCTTTGCTAAAACATTCACAATTACAACCGTTGATTGTAACGCAGATATTACTTCTGCTTACTGGGACCAGAAAGTTACTGTTACTGCCGACAATGCTACAGATTCAACTCAGTGGTATGTAAACGGCGAACTCGTTGCCTACGGCAAGACTTACACATTCAGAGCTAATGCAGATGTAACTGTATCTTGCAAGAATGAAACAGTAACTGTTGCTCCGTCAGCCGTTGTTACAAGACTTAGCTACAATAACCCGACAGAAAAGACAATCACTGCTGTTGCTCAGCTTAATGTTCCTGAGGGTTATACAGTTAAAGAAGCAGGTGTTCTTCTTAAAACATCTTCAGTAAACAATGCAGATGCAGTTAGCGATATTGACAACTACACAGGTTCTAACGCTAACGCAAGAAAGTTTAAAGCCAGCAACTTCGTTAAGGATACAAATCAGTATGTAATCAGTGTGTATGCTTCAAGGACTTACACATCTCTTTATGTTGGTGCTGTTGCATATGTAACATATACTGATGCTGAGGGTCAAGAATCAACAGCTTATTCAAATCTCGTTACATACGATTACAAGGCATAAGTGAGGTAATTAAAATGAAAAAATACGAAACTCCGGAATGCGAAATCGAAAAGTTTACGATTGTTTCTGTTTTTACCGCATCAAGTCTTGATTCAGGTGATAACGGTTATGATAACGGTGACGGTTTTGACTTCTAACTAAAATTTAAGAGCTCTGCTTCGGCAGAGCTCTTTTTATGCAAAAAAATAGCCTTTTTGAAATTAACAAAAAGGCTATTTTTCTATGTAGGGGTCAGTGTCCTCGACGACCCGCAATTATTTATTCTCATCTTCGCTTAACTTTTGACCCATAAGCACACCCATAACCGATGCCATCATAAGACCTCTTGTCCATCCTGAACTGTCGCCAAGGCAATGAAGACCTTTAATATTTGTATTAAGGTTTTCGTCCATTCTTACTTTGTTAGAATAGAATTTAAGCTCAGGGCTATAGAGAAGTGTTTCAGTTGAAGCAAAGCCGGGCACAACAATATCAAGCATTTTGATAAATTCAATAATGTTTGTCATTGCACGGTAAGGCATTGCCGCTGTAATATCGCCTGCAACTGCGTCTTTAAGAGTCGGCTTAACATTACTCTTGCTAAGTTCGTACTGCCAAGTTCTCTTGCCGTCAAGGATATCGCCGAAACGCTGAACCATAATATGACCTGCACCGAGCATATTTGTGAGTTCGCCAACCTTTTGAGCATATTCTATAGGTTGATTGAAAGGCTCTGTAAAGTTGTGGCTTACAAGAATAGCAAGGTTCGTATTTTCACTTTTTTTGTCCTTAAAACTGTGACCGTTAACAACTGCAAGGTCGTTGTCATAATTTTCCTGAGCAACAAAACCGCCCGGGTTCTGACAGAAAGTGCGAACTTTATTCTTCCACGGTCTTGGATAACCGATAAGCTTTGATTCATAAAGTGCTTCGTTAACTTTTTCCATAACTTCGTTTCTGCACTCAACTCTAACACCGATATCAACAGTACCCGGTTTATGAGCAATATTGTGCTCCTCGCAAAGCTTGTCAAGCCAGTCAGCACCTCTCCTGCCGGTTGCAATAACAACTTCAGGAGCGTTGATAACCAAATCTTCGCCCTTGTTATCAATAATTACACCCTTGCAAATGCTGTCCTCAATAATAATGTTCTTACATTCTGTTGAAAACATCATTTCAACGCCGTTGTCAGCAAGGAAGTTTTGAATTTTAAGGTAAAGTTCCTGTGCCTTTTCAGTACCCAAGTGACGGATAGGGCAATCAACAAGCTTCAAGCCTGCTTTGATAGCATTCTTTCTGATTTCTTTGATTGCATCGCCTGTGTTGATACCCTCAATTTTTGTATCTGCGCCGAATTCAAGATAAATCTTGTCTGTATAATCAATAAGTTCCTGCGCATAATCTTCGCCTATAAGCATTGGCAAATCGCCGCCGACTTCGTAGCTCAAACTAAGCTTACCGTCAGAAAATGCACCTGCGCCTGAAAAACCTGTAGTAATTGCACAGCTTGGCTTGCAGTTAACGCAGTGTCCTACTTCAGCCTTTGGGCAGTGGCGCTTTTCAACCGGCTTGCCCTTTTCAATCAAAAGCATTTTTTTCTTAGTACCGCGCTTTATGAGTTCAAGCGCCGTGAATATGCCTGCAGGGCCAGAGCCGACAATTATTAAATCGTAATTCATTTCTTACTCCTTTTTAACACAAAAATAAAGCCGAACTGCAATAGCTCGGCTTTATTTTATCTGTTTGCTTAATATCTATTGCACATTATATTAGCACATTTATATTTTTTTGTCAATATATTGTATTTACTTTAACTTTAAAATTGTTGCATATCATCTCATTTTCTGCTATAATCTATAAGTAATAATATATTTTTATGAGGAATTTGATGGAACAGGCTAAATCTATTAAAGAAATACTTGATACATACGGCAAATATACGGGTCTTACTATGGGCACATCTATGAAACCGCTTATTCATCACCAAAGGGATAATATCATTGTTGTGAAAAATAAGGGCAGGCTAAATAAATACGATGTTCCTGTTTATGTTACACCGCAGGGCAAATATATTATGCATCGCGTAATTGAAGTTTACGATGACCACTATATTATAGTCGGCGATAATTTGACTAATAGGGAATATGTTACCGATGATATGATTTGCGGCGTGCTTGTCGGTTTTTACAAAAACGGCAAAAAATATATTGATTGCACCTCTTCAAAATGGTATAAACTTTACTCTAAAGTTTGGGTAGCGCTTTTGCCTATTCGTCCCGCTTTGCTTTTTATTCCGAGATGTATTAATAAAATTAAGCGTATTTTTTCAAATTTAGGCGGCAATAGGAATGAAAAATAAAATGACTTTAAAAACAGATAAAAATGTTCTTAAATGGATATTTAGAGTTTGCCAAAAACAAGTTCCTTTAATGATTTTGCTTGTTATTCTTAACGCTGTGTACGGTGTGTCGTCTGTTTTTTTTGCTAAGTTTTCAAAAAATATTATCGACGGCGCAACTCAGGCAAAAGATTTTAACATAGTTGTTAAATTTGCACTTTGTATGCTTGGCTTGGTTGTGTTTCAAATGGTGCTTAATATCACTAAAAACAGCCTTAGTGAGCGCTGCAGTGCAAGACTTGAAATGATACTTAAAAAGTATCTGCTCGATTTGGTGATAAGCAAAGATTACCAAAAAGTTACTTCTTATCACACGGGTGATTTGCAAAACAGAATGTTTAACGATGTAAGGCTTGTTGCAACAGGGTTTACAACGATTATTCCGGAATCTGCTTATTTCGGCGCTAAGCTTTTAAGCTCGCTGATTTATCTTATCATTATCGATAAGATTTTTGCACTTATATTTGTTGTCGGCGGCTGCGCAGTGTTTTTAATCACAAGGCTTTTTAGAAAAACGCTTAAAAAGCTTCATAAAAATGTTCAGGAAACTGAGGGTAAAACCCGTTCGTTTATTCAGGAAATTCTTACTAATCTTCTTGTTATCAAAGCTTTTTCGGTTGAAGACAGAATTAATGATACTACCGATGAACTTCAGGAAAATAATTTCGGCGCAAGAATGAAAAAGAGAAATTTCAGCATTTGCGCAAATGTCGGTCTTGGCGCAGTTTTCAGCGTTGGTACTGTTTTTGCTATCGCATTCGGTGCATATTCAATTTTGTTTAAGGGTATGACTTACGGTACGGTTACCGCTATTATTCAGCTTGTTAATCAGGTTCAGTCACCGTTTGTTTCTCTTTCAGGTATTATGCCTAAGTATTATACTACTTTAGCTTCTGCTGAAAGGCTTATGGAGCTTGACGAATTGCCGAATGAAGCGCAGAAGAATGAAAGTGAAATAGACGCCGACAAAGTATATAAAGAGTTAAAAAGCATTGATTTTAATAATATTTCCTTTAAGTATGACCGTGATATAATTCTTGATAATACTTCGCTTAAAATTAATAAAGGCGATTTTGTTGCAATTATGGGTATATCGGGTATCGGCAAAAGTACGCTTTTAAAACTCCTTTTGGGTGTGTTTAATCTTAATTCGGGTTCAATTACTCTTGAAACGGACAGTGGCAGTATTCCTATTGATAAAAATACGAGAAAAATATTTTCTTATGTGCCGCAGGGCAATATGCTTATTTCAGGCACGATTAGAGATAATATTACATTTATTAATCAAAATGCGAGCGATGAAGAAATTGAGCAAGCCATTAGGATAAGCTGTTCAAAGCAGTTTATTGATGAACTTCCAAACGGAATAGAAACCGTTATCGGCGAAAAAGGCTTAGGTCTTTCAGAGGGTCAGGTTCAGCGACTTGCAATAGCAAGAAGTCTTTTGGCAAACGCTCCTGTTATTCTTCTTGACGAGGCAACTTCCGCTCTTGACGAAAATACTGAAAAAGAATTTTTGCAAAATTTGAAAGAACTTAAAAATGTTACTTGTATTATAGTGTCGCATAAAATGGCGGCACTTGAAATATGCAATAAAAAAATTCAAATCAAGGACTGTAAAATTATAAGTGAGGGATAATTATGCTTCTTACAAAATGGGGTAAATCGCTTGATAAAGAGCATCCGCTTAGCGAGTATCCACGCCCGCAATTTGTTCGTGACAGCTACATAAGTCTTAACGGAATGTGGAAATGCGCTTTTAGCGATATGCCTGACTGCGATGATGAAATGTATAGGTATAAAATATGCGTTCCTTTTTCGCCTGAATCTGCTCTTTCAGGTGTTAACAGAACGCTTATGCCGGGCGAATTTCTTATTTATAAGAGGAAATTTGACATACCAAAAGGCTTTAATAAAGGCAGGGTGTTTATCAATTTCGGTGCGGTTGACCAAATCGCAACTGTTTTTATCAATTCAAAGGAAGTAGGAAGCCACAAGGGCGGCTACACTCCTTTTAAATTTGAAATAACCGATTATGTTAAAGTCGGTGAAAATGAAATAAGAGTATCTGTTCTTGATTTCAGCGATACTAATGAATTTTCAAGAGGTAAGCAAAAATTTAAGCGCGGCGGCATTTGGTATACCTGTCAAAGCGGTATTTGGCAAAGTGTTTGGCTTGAATCTACACCTAAAGAATATCTTGAAAAAGTTAAAATTACACCCGATTATGATAATTCAAGCGTAAGATTTGAATATTTTGGGTGTAAAAATGTTGAAGTTTCTGTTTTTGACGGTGAAAAGCTGATTGCAAAAACTAATGATACTACCGTTTCTATTCTTGATTTTAAATCTTGGTCGCCTGAAAGTCCTTTCCTTTATAACCTTGAATTTAAAGCGTGCGGTGAAACAATAAAATCATACTTTGGTATGCGTAAGTTCTCTTTGGGTGTTGATAAAGACGGAGTTAAAAGGCTCTTTTTAAACAATAAGCCTTATTTTCATAACGGTTTGCTTGACCAGGGATATTATCCGGACGGTCTTCTTACTCCGCCGGCTAATGAAGCCATGGAGTTTGACATAAAATATGTTAAATCTGCCGGATTTAATATGCTTAGAAAACATATTAAGGTTGAGCCGCTTTTTTGGTACCACTTCTGCGATGTTAACGGAATTATTGTTTGGCAGGATATGATTAACGGCGGCGGTAATTACGGTCTTGAAGTTTCCGCTATTCCGTTTGTTAATATCACTCTTAATGATAATAACTATAAAACTTTCCATAGGACCGATAAAGAGGGCAGAGATTTATATTATCAAGAGCTTGAAGAAATTGTTGATACCCTTTATAACTGCCCGTGCATTGCGATGTGGGTGCCTTTTAACGAGGGTTGGGGTCAATTCGACAGCGTTAAGGCTTATAAAAAGCTTAAAGAGCTTGACAAAACAAGAACTGTCGATACCGCTTCGGGTTGGCACGATATGGGCGTCAGCGATGTTATTTCAAAGCATATTTATTTCACGCCTATTAAAGTTAAGCAGGGCGGGAGAGCTTATGCTTTGTCCGAGTTCGGCGGCTTAGGTCTTAAAATTAAAGGTCATACTTTTAATGATAAAATGTTTGGCTATAAAGTCTTTTTCAGTAAGGCCTCTTTAACAAACGCTTACGAAAGACTTTTTACAAAAACTATCATTCCTCAAATAAAAGATGGGCTCAGTGCAACTGTTTACACTCAGGTTACCGATGTTGAGGACGAGCTTAACGGTCTTTTGACTTATGACCGCGAGATTCAAAAGGTAGATTTTGACACATTAAAAAAGATTAACGAAAGGGTTAAATTAAATGATTAAAGCAACTATTAAAACAAATAAGGGCGATATGAGCTTTGAGCTTTTGTCTGACGCTGCACCAAAGGCAGTTGAAAACTTTGTAACACATGCTAAAAACGGTTACTATGACGGTCTTATTTTCCACCGTGTAATTAAAGACTTTATGATTCAGGGCGGCGACCCAACAGGTACCGGCTGCGGCGGTGAATCTATATGGGGTACTCCTTTCCAGGATGAGTTTAACCTTGATGCGCGCAATTATTATGGTGCGCTTTCAATGGCTAACAGCGGTCCGAATACAAACGGCTCTCAATTCTTTATAGTTCAGGCTAAAGATGTTCCCGATACACTTCTTGAGCAAATGGAAGAACTTAAAGACCAGGGCTACCCTCAGGAAGTTATTGATAAGTACAAGGAAGTAGGCGGTACTCCGTGGCTCGACTTCCACCATACCGTATTCGGCAATATTATTGACGGAACGGATGTTCTTGAAGATATTGCTTCAACTCGCACAGGTATGGGTGATAAGCCTGTTTATGATGTTGTTATTGAAACAATCAATACAGAAGAGTAATTTTGACAAATTTACCTCTTCCCTTTGATTATAATTAATCAGTGGGAGGGGGTATTTTTTGGTTATATATGTTGATGTGCTTTTTGTTGTTAATTTTTTTATTACATATCTTCTTTTACTTGTGACATCTCTTATATCAAAAACGGAAGCCTCTCAGTTCAGACTTCTTTTCTCCTCAGCTGTCGGCGGACTTTATTCGCTTGTAATTATTTGCGATAAATTGAATTTTTTGGTGAGTACATTAGGTAAACTCGGTGTTTCAATATTAATTATATTTATCGCTTTTTCGTTTAGGCGCTTTAGTGTTTTTATAAAAAAGTTTTTGATATTTATTTTTACAAATATGCTATTTTTCGGCATAATAAGTGCTGTTTATATTTATCTGAAACCGCAGGGAATGGCAATTAAAAACGGAAGCGTGTACTTTAATATTTCTGCAAAACTTCTCCTTTTGTGTGCATTTTTGGCTTATATAATAACTTTTACTATAATAAAAATTTGTAATCGTACTCTTTCAAAAAATGAGATATTTAATTTGACTGTTATAAAAGATGATGTTTCATATCATTTTTTTGCTCTTTGCGATAGCGGCAATAAGCTTAAAGAACCGTTTAGCGATTATCCGGTGATAATTGTTGATAAGTCTAAAATGTCAATCAAATGCGACAGAGTAATTCCGTGCCAAACAGTTTCTGGTGAAGGTATTTTAAAAGCGTTTAAACCCGATAAAATTATACTTTCAAACGGCAAAAATAAAGCGGAAATAAGCAAGGTGTACATTGCTCTTTCAGATATTGATTCAAAATCTTATTCGGCTGTTATTCCAAATGACTTAACTGATTTATGAGGTGTTTTTATGTTTAAATTTATAAAAAAATTATTTTTGAAGTTGTTTAAAAAGCAAAAGTGTTTTTATATTAACGGACCCGAAACTTTGCCGCCTCCGCTCTCAAAGGAAAAGGAAACGGAGATAATGGAGGAACTTCAAAACGGAATCGAGGATAATCGTGAACTTCTTATTATCCATAATTTAAGACTTGTGGTTTACATAGCAAAAAAATTTGAAAGCAAAACGACTTCAATCGAAGACTTGGTATCTATCGGCACAATAGGACTGATGAAAGCAGTTAAAACTTTTAACCCGTCAAAAAATATCAAGCTTGCTACCTATGCTTCACGCTGTATTGAAAATGAAATATTAATGCATCTGCGAAAAATCAATAATATGAAAAGCGAAATGTCTTTTGACGAGCCTTTGTCGGTTGATTGGGACGGGAACGAACTTACACTTAGAGATGTTTTGGGAACCGACCCTGACGATGTTTACGAAGAAATTGAGTATGATGATGAAAAAAGGCTGCTTAGAAAAACAGTTGATTCTCTTGACGAAAAGGAGCGAAACTTAATGGTACTTCGCTTTGGTCTTGACGGTAATGAAGCATTAACCCAAAAGCAACTTGCCGATAAAATGGGTATTTCTCAGTCATATATCAGTCGCCTTGAAAAGAGAATTCTTGAAAAAATCAAAACCGAAATTCTCCGTCAAACAGCTTAATTACCAAATGTTTCTTTTTGGCATAGTATAAAATGTAAATTAATTATTATGCGAAAGAGGAATATATTATGACATTATATATAAAGGTGGGTTCAATTACCAATGCTCAGCGCTCCCAGCGTGCATTAAAACAGCAAGGTTATAAATCTATTATAAAAAAACTTGAAAACCCGTCGCCGCAGGACGGTTGCGGCTATGTTGTGGCTGTTAACACTTATACGGAAGAACCGCTTCAAATTCTTATTAAAGAGGGAATACAGATAAGAGGAGTTGACAGGCATTGATTTATTTTGATAACAGCGCAACGACTTATCCCAAACCTCAAAATGTGATTCTTGCCGTAAATAAGGCTATGAATATGTACTCTTTTAACAGCGGTAGGGGAGGATATAAAGAATCGGTCAACACTTCAAATATGATTTTTAATACTCGTGAAAAAGTTGCTGATTTGTTTAGTTTTGAACCTCAAAACATAGCTTTTACGCAAAACTGTACAGTAGCTCTTAATTTTGCTATTAAAGGTTTGGCAAAACCGGGTGACCATTTTATCATTTCAAATCTTGAACATAACGCCGTTGCAAGACCAATTTATATGCTTTCAAAGAAAGGTATAATAACTTATGACACTTTTGAATTTTCATATGATGATGACGAAACGCTAAATAATATTAAAAAGCTAATAAAACCAAATACAAAAGCGATTGTTTGTATGCACGCATCCAATGTTTTCGGCTGTGTTTTGCCGATAGAAAAAATAGGAAAGCTTGCAAAGGAAAGCGGTTTATATTTTATTGTTGACGCCGCTCAAAGTGCGGGAATACTTGATATTGACGCTAAAAAGGATAATATTGACATTCTTTGCGCGCCTGGGCATAAAGGCTTGTATGCGCCTATGGGTACAGGTTTTATTGCGCTCGGAAATAATATAAAACTCGATACTCTTATTGACGGCGGAACAGGTACGCTTTCTATGCAGCTTCTTCAACCTGAATCAATGCCTGAAAGGTTAGAATCGGGTACGCTTAATAATATAGGTATTTGCGGCTTGGGTGCAGGTATAGATTTTGTCAATAATAATGGCATAAATAATATTTATAAACATGAAAATTCGGCAATATCCTTTCTTTATGAGCAAATAAAGAAAAACGATAATGTGACTTTATACACTCCGTCATTTTCAGATGTTTTCCAAGCGCCTATTTTATCTTTTAATTTCAAAGATTACCCATCTGAAAAAACCGCTTCACTATTATCTCAAAAAAATATTGCCACCCGTGCAGGCTTTCATTGCTCAAAACTTGCGCATATTTCTTTTAATACCGATAAGAGAGGAACGGTAAGGCTCAGCCCTTCGGTTTTCACTAATTTTTCGGAATGTGAAAAAATTATTAATACTTTGAAAAAACTTTAAAAAACTGAAATATTCACTTTATTTATTATTTTTTGTGTGTTAGAATAATAATAACTAAAGGAGTAAGGAAGTCAGTTTATGATAGACAAGATTTCGGATACATTTAATAAAATATTAAGTGTATTTTCAACTTTCGGCATATCGGATGCGCTTGACATCATTTTGGTTGCCGTAATTATATATATATGTGTACGAATTATTAGAGAAACGAGAGCTATGCAGCTTGCAAAAGGTTTTATTTTTATCGCAATTATTTACGGCGTAGTTAATCTTCTTGGTATGGAAGCGTCAAGTTTTATTTTTAAGGCGATTTTCTCAAATATTCTTATTATTCTCGTTATTCTTTTTGGTCCTGAAATAAGGAATATACTTGAGCAAATCGGTAAAGGCGCAACTGCAAAAAGCTTGAAATCTATTATTCACCCCGGCGTTGCCGTAGATATAGCAGAGATATCCGATTGTATCGAAGCTGTGTGCAAGGCTTGTGCCAATATGAGCGACCAAAAGGTTGGCGCGCTTATTTGCTTTGAGAATGAAACACTTTTGGGCAATGTTATTAAGTCAGGTACTGTTTTGCAGGCAAAGGCTTCGAGGGAACTTGTTGAAAATGTGTTTTACCCTAAGTCACCGCTTCACGACGGTGCTATGGTTATTCGTGACGGCAAGATTTACGCCGCAGGTTGTATTTTGCCGCTTACTAAAAAAACGATTTCTTCAGCGCTCGGCACAAGACACAGAGCCGGTATTGGTTTGACGGAAGAAAGTGATGCGCTCGTTGTAATTGTCAGTGAAGAAACCGGTGCTATCTCGGTTGCTAAGGGCGGTATTCTTCAGCGCGGTCTTTCCTACGGTGATTTAAGAGATGTGCTCACAACCGAATTTGTTCCGTCAGGTTCGTCCTCCGATGATAAAATTATTTCTAAGCTTGTAAGGAGGATTAAGAAGTAATGGCAAACACTAACAAAGAAAAATATACTAAAAAATTCTCTTTTAGAAAGCTTATATATAACGACAAATATTTGATAGTTTTTTCTATAGTTGCTGCAATTATTATTTGGGTTTCAACTTCTATGAGCCTTTCGCCGGAAACTACAAAAACTATAAGCGTTCCTCTCAATGTCGATTTCAGCGATTCAGCCGCCGACCAGCTTGGTATAAAATGTTATGGCGACACGAGAGTTGATGTTGATGTTACAATCAGTTGCAAAAAGTATCTTGCAAGGGATATTACGAGTGATGATATTAAAGTAACACTTCAAACAAATGCCGTAACATCAAAGGGTAATTACGAAGTTCCGATTAATGTCACTTCCGTTTCCGATAATGCTGATTTTACTATTTCGTCTTATTATCCAAAAACATATAAGGCTTATTTTGATGTTGAGGATGAAAAAACGCTTGATATCAATATTGATTATCAAAATAAAGACTTTATTGCCGACGGTTATGTTATGGGTGATGCCCTTTTGAGTGAAAAGGTTGCAACGGTTAAAGGTCCTAAGTCTTATGTTTCACGAGTTAAAGAACTTGTTGCAAGTGTTGATATTGAGCAAAAGCTTAAAGCAACTCAGTCTTTTGATATTACTGTAAACCCGGTTGATTCATCAGGTTCGGCAGTCGATTATGTTTCGGTAAATACCGAGGCTGAAAATCTTACTGTTACAATTCCTGTGTTAAAAGAAACTAAGCTTCCTATAACAAGTTCGTTTACCGGTAAACCAGACAATGTTGATACAAGCGACTTTGATATATCCTATAGCGTGGAATCGGTTTCAGCTGCAGTGCTTGAAGATTCCGGTATTAAGCAAGCAAATATAGGTAATATAGATTTTTCTCAGCTTAATGTAGGCAAAAATACTATTAAATTTGATGTAACAACTCTTGAGGGTATTGTTATTCTTGACGATACAAAGGAGATTACCGTTACCGTTAATGTTCCGAGTGATTTTAAAACTAAGAATATTAATCTTAACAAGGATAATGTAACGGTAGCAAATGTACCTGATGGGTACGAGGTGAATGTTGTGTCGGTTGACGCTAAAACATTTACCCTTATCGGACGGGAAGCTGACCTTAACAATGACCAAATCGGTGTAGGTATGGTAGTTGATTTGTCGTCATATAAGAATGAAGATATCAGCGAGGGAAAAGATTATTACGATATCACCCCTAATATCGAAAACTCAACAGGATGCTGGGTTTACGGCAAATATCGTGCGCAAATTGAAATAGTAAAAAAATAATTTACCGCTCAAATATCAATAATTATTTTAAGCAGTCGATAATTCGGCTGCTTTTTTATGTAAAAAACATATTAAATAATTTTAAGGTTTTGTAAAATCAGTGATAAGCCGAATTAACTCAAGTTTTACCCAGTTTTTACTCTTTCTTGATTATATTTTAATTGCATAGTTTTATACTTTAGTCAACAAATCAGGAAAGGAGAATGAATATGAGCGAAAAATTCAGAACTGTTTTATCATCAATTCTTGCAGTTTCACTTGTTGTATCTGTTATGACAGTATCAGGCTATGCTTGTTTTGCAGGTGCAAAAAATGACGATATTGTTGATAATACCCAATATACATATATTGCAGACTAACAACCGTGGGGTGTAATTATTTCACCTTGCGGCATTCGCTTAATTTGGACTGATTTATTATGAAACAAAATAACAATTCACAGATTATATATACAGATGAAGCGGTGGCTTTAAACGGTACAGCTTCTGAAAACAATGAAAGCAAATTTAAAGCAAACATAACTAAATTTGTAAACAAGCACGCAGAAATTTGGAAATTTATCAAATTTACATTTACAGGTGCTTCAACATCTGTTTTGGAACTTGCAGTATTTTGGCTTTTGCAATATGTGATTTTTAAATCACTTAACGAAGTTCCTGTTACAGATAATGCGGTTTTGTCATTCTTGGGTATTGAATACAAAGGCTATATGTATTCTTATTTCATTTCAGCTGTAATCGGTTATGCCGCCGCTTATGTTATGAACAGGAAGCTTACATTTAAGGCTGACGCCAACCCGGTTTTATCTACAATTCTTTACACAATTATGGTTGTGTGTACAATTACTTTTAATACTTGGTTTGGTTCATTCCTCGGCACGCTTATCAAAAACAGCGGCTATGACAGCGTGTTTATCGTTCTTTTAACAAAACTTGTTGTTATGACAGTTCCTACTTTGTGGACATATCCTTTAAACCGCTTTGTTATTCACAGAAAGAAAAAGGCTTGATTTTGTGTACCTGGTTTTAATATAATAGTTTTATAAAATAAATTTTTGGTTGGGAAATAAAATGAAATACAAACTTTTGGCGTGTGACCTTGACGGAACACTGCTTGACGATAATTCTAATGTATCAAAGGAAAATTTAGATGCAATCGGCGAACTTACCAAACTCGGTATTGAATTTGCGCTTTGTACAGGCAGAACTTTTTACGAAATTCCGCAAGTGCTCAGAGATTGTGAAAATATCAGATACATAATTTATTCCGACGGTTCTGTTATTTTTGATAAAAAGCAGAATAAAAACATTTATCAAAATTATATCGATAATAAAACCGATAAGGTGCTCTTTAATCTCTTGTCTTCTTATGACACTATGATTGAATATTATGACGAAGGAAATGCGAAAACAGATAAGTCAAAATTGAATGCTTCGTCATATAAATATTATAATATCAACCCTAATTATGTCAGTGTTATTGAGCAAACGCGAATAGGTTTTGAAGATTTTGAAAAAGCGATAGATACTTTTACTCATACAGAAATACTTAATATCTTTTTTAAATATCAAAACGAGAGGGAAGAATGTTTTAATAAACTTCAAGAAATGCCTAATCTAAGCTCTACAACTTCAATGATTAATAATATTGAAATTATGCTGAGAAGTGTATCAAAAGGCAATGCGCTTGAAATTTTGTGCGATACTCTTAATATTGATAAAAAAGATGTAATTGCAGTAGGTGACAGCGGTAACGACCTTTCAATGTTCAGCATTGCGGGAACGGCTGTTGCCTCAGGCTCTGCAAGTAACAGCGTCAAAGATAAAGCCGATTTTGTCGCTTGCTCCAATAATGAACCGATAGTAAAACACATTCTTGATAATATAGTTAGGTAAGAGGTATATTTTATGCTTGGTAATATACATTTTTTAAATACAGGTCACAGCGATTGCATTATTCTTGAAAGCGGCGGTAAAATCGCTATGATAGATTCGGCAGAGGATACAGATTATCCGGCAGACAAACCCCACCTTAATCTTAAAGGGTACGAAGATATTGTTGTTAAATATCTTTTAGACCATTTTAAAAGTGAGGACGGCAAGGTTTATATTGAATTTGTACTCGGCACGCATGCCCATTCAGACCATATCGGCGGTTTTGATACTGTTATCAATCACCCCAATATAATCGTAAAAACAGCTTATTTAAAGCCTTACAGGGAAGAAAATATTTGTCTTTACGAGCGTAAGAGATGGGACAATGTTGAAGTCTATACTCAAATGCTTGACGCAATTAAGAAAAATAATGTAAAGCATATTGACGATTTCGACGAGAAAGAAATATCCCTCGGTGATTTTAATATAAAATTTTATAACGGTTCATACAAAAAGCATTTGATTAAATTCGGTGAAAATGTCAGCAGTGTCGGTACTCTTGTTAAAATCGGCAACACAAAAGCATTTTTAGCCGGTGATATAAATTATAAAGCAGGTGACGAAAAGAAAATTGCTGACAAAATAGGTAATGTCGATTTGCTTAAAGTCGGTCACCACGGCTATTTTTATTCAACTTCTTTTTACTTGGTAAAAAAACTTATGCCTAAAATTGCAGTGTTTTGCAATGTATATAAAGGCGTTTATCCTGATGTTAAATATAAACTTAAAAATATTTCTCATTCAAAACTCTATGCCACTATGGACTCAAATGGAATTATCGCGCGTTTTGACGGCAAAGATATTAAGATTGAGGAAAACATTATGTAGCCCAACCTCTGCGTAATACTACTATTACGCGTTATTACACAAAAAGTCTTGAGTACACGCTTTAATGCTGTGCTCAAGGCTTTTGTTTATGTTGACAACTCTGTAATTAAGTGGTAAAATATAAAATGTTGAATTATTCAACATAATTCGGAGGGTAAATTTATGAGTAAATACGATGGTACAAAAACACAAAAGAACCTCGAAGCCGCTTTTGCAGGCGAATCACAGGCAAGAAATAAGTATACTTATTTTGCTTCAGTTGCAAAAAAAGAGGGCTTTGAACAAATTGCTGATTTGTTTTTAAAAACAGCAAATAATGAAAAAGAACACGCAAAAATGTGGTTTAAGGAAATGGAAGGCATTTCTGATACCGCTTCAAACCTTAAAGCTGCCGCTGAGGGTGAAAATTATGAGTGGACAGATATGTATGTAGAGTTTGCAAAAACTGCCGAGGAGGAGGGTTTCCCTGAACTTGCGACTAAGTTCAGACTTGTTGCCGCTGTTGAAAAGCACCACGAGGAAAGATACAGAAAGCTTCTTGAAAATGTAGAAACCATGAAAGTTTTTGAAAAGAGTGAGGTTAAGATTTGGGAGTGTCGAAACTGCGGTCATATTGTTGTTGGCACCAAAGCACCTGAAGTTTGTCCTACATGCAATCATCCTCAAAGTTTCTTTGAAATCAGCGCAGAAAATTATTAAAATATCGGAGCGGTTTTCCGCTCCTTTTTTATTTAGGAAATATGTTATTTAAGCGGATATTTGATATACAAATCGACTATTATTTTTTATGATATAGAAGATGAAGCAATTTATAAACGAAATATAAAATAAATTGTAAAAATGCACAAAAATTATATTGATAAGATGATTATTTTATTGTATAATAGATGTGTTATTATTTTGAGAAGGAGCGTTTTTGTGATATGAGATACCCACAAATCGTTAAAAAAATGTCACTTGAGCAAAAGGCGGCTTTTGTTTCAGGTTATGACTATTGGCATCTTGAGGAAGCACCTGAACTCGGTCTTCCAAAAATTATGATTACAGACGGACCTCACGGGCTCCGTAAAGCTAAGGGCAAGGACTATGTTCCTGCCGAGGGTGAAGAAAAGAAAGGCGGAATCGGTCTCGGCAACTCTGTTCCTGCGACTTGTTTCCCACCTGCCGCTACATCCTCTTGTTCTTGGGATGAGGATCTTTTAAGGCAAGAGGGCGAAGCAATGGGTCAGGAATGTTTAAAGGAAAAAGTTTCCACCATTCTCGGTCCCGGTACAAACATCAAGCGTGCGCCTGTCTGCGGTCGTAACTTTGAATATTTCAGTGAAGACCCATACCTTGCAGGTAAGTGTTCCGCAAGCGTTATCAACGGTGTTCAGTCAAAGGGTGTAGGTACTTCGCTCAAGCACTTTGCTTGTAACTCTCAGGAAGCATTTCGTATGGTTCTTAACGAAGTTATCGATGAAAGAACAATGCGTGAAATTTATCTTCCTGCATTTGAAATCGCAGTTAAGGAAGCTCAGCCATGGACTGTTATGAACTCTTATAACAGACTTAACGGCATTTATGCTTCACAGAATAAGCATCTTCAGCAGGAAATTCTTCGTGACGAATGGGGCTTTGAAGGCTTAATAGTTACTGACTGGGGTGCTTCTGTTGACAGAATTCCGGGTCTTCAAAACGGTACTGACCTTGAAATGCCTACTTCAGGCTCACTTAATCAGAAAAAGATTATTGCCGCAGTTAAGAGCGGTGAACTTGACGAAGCAGTTCTTGATGAAAGAGTTGACAATGTAGTTAACCTTATTATGAAGTCAAAGTCGGCTCTTGAAAAGACACATACATTTGACCCTAAGGCTCACCACGCAATCGCTCAAAAGGTTGCTGAGGGTTCAATGGTTCTTCTCAAGAATGATGATAAAATTCTTCCTCTTAAAAAGGGTCAAAAGGTTGCTGTTATCGGTGAAATGGCAAAAGCACCTCGTTTCCAGGGTGCAGGTTCATCTGTTATTAACCCAACAATGCTTTCAAACGCCTATGACGAACTTGAAAAGCTTGGCGTTGACCTTACATATGCTCAGGGTTATTACAAATCAGCTCCTACTAAGAAAGATAAGAACAGACTCAGCGACGCTGAGCTTACTAAGCAGGCAGTTGAAGCCGCTAAGGGCGCAGATGTTGCAGTAGTATTTGTTGGTCTTACCGAAGACTTTGAGGGTGAGGGTTACGACAGAGAAACTATCAATATGCCTGCTAACCATAATGCTCTTGTTTCAGCAGTTGCTAAGGCTAACGCTAATACAGTAGTTGTTCTTGCTGGCGGTTCAGTTGTTCTTATGCCTTGGCTCAGTGAAATTAAGGGTCTTCTTAACTCAGGTCTTGGCGGTCAGGCAGGCGGCATAGCTGTTGCAAATATCCTTACCGGTGCTGTTAACCCATCGGGTAAAACTTCTGAAACTTATCCGACTTCATTTGAAGTTAACCCAACATATGGCAACTATCCGGGCGGTCCTGTTACATCTGAGCATAAGGAATCTGTATATATCGGCTATAGATATTATGATTCAGCTAACCTTGATGTTGTATTCCCATTCGGTTACGGTCTTTCATACACCACATTTGAGTATAGCGATATTAAGCTTTCTGCAAACAAGATTAAGGACACCGACACAGTAACCGTTTCATTCAAAATTAAGAATACCGGTGATGTTGACGGTGCTGAAATTGCGCAGGTTTATGTTTCTGATAAGGAATCTACAATTTATCGTCCTGTTAAGGAACTTCGTGCATTTAAGAAAGTATTCCTTAAAGCAGGCGAGGAAAAGGAAGTTTCAGTAGAACTTTCAAAGAGAGCATTTGCTTTCTACAATGTAAATATTAACGATTGGTTTGTTGAGTCAGGTAATTTTGAAATTCTTGTTTCAGCTTCATCCCGTGACCCTAAGCTTTCAGCTACAATTTATGTTGAATCAACTGTTGAAGCAGAAGTTCCTGATTACAGAGCAACTGCTCCTAACTACTACAATAATGTAGCAAATATCACCCGTGATGATTTCGCTAAGGTTTACGGCGAACTTCCAAACCCTGAAATTGACAGGACTAAGAAGATTGACCTTTACTGCTGTCTTAATGACGCTCGTCATACTAAGTGGGGTGGTAAGCTTTGCAATATGATTACTAAGGTTATGAGCGGTATGGGTTCTGACGCAAACGGTGACGGTAAGATGCTTGCAGCTATGGCTACTCAAATTCCTATTCGTAACTTTATCGCTATGAGTATGGGCGTGTTTTCACCTGCAATGGCTGACGGTCTTCTTATGATGCTCAATGATGACCAGTCAAGCTTTGTCGGTTTCAACAAGATTTTCTGGAGGCTCGGCGGCGCTCTTACAAGACTTCCTGCACTTCTTAAATCTATCTAACATACATCTTTTTGGCTCCTTTGTTTAAGGGAACTGTCAGCTTGTCTGACTGAGAGATTTTTAAAACGGTTATCAATTTTTGATAGCCGTTTTTTCTATAAAAAAACACCTTGCAAATTAATGCAAGGTGTTTTTTTTATGTATTTACTTTTTATACAAAGCTTAGTGCTTGATGTCATCCCACTTAACGCCGTTGATATGGAAGAGGTCGTCAAACTTGTAAACATTGTGTTCTTCCTTAGTGTGGTTAGGATACCAAACCTGAGCGAAGAATGGGTTAGTCTTAGCAACTTCGTCGTAGTTCCATTCTTTCTGAGGAATGTAACATTCCGGACACCAGTGACCGCCAAGAAGAATAAGAGCAGGAGATGCTTCAAATTCAGCACCGCAAGTGCCGCATTTCCATTTAAGCTTAGTAGCCATATCGCCCTTGGTCATTGTTTCGCTGAGGCATTCACCGCCACGGAACTTGGCAGCTTGCTTCATATCTTCAATGTCAAGTTCTGATTCAGGCTTGCTTTCATCATAACCGTGGTCAAGCTTAAACTGTTCAGCAGCGCTGTTATCCTTGTCAAACTTGATGATTTCAAAGTCTTCCCACTTTGAAGGAATCTTGTTGTATTCTTCAAGTGAACCGTAGTAAGCTGACATTCTTTCAGGGTTGTTAGTCTTAACCCAGTCAAGAGTACCGAAGTCAGGAGTTTCAGCAATCTTCTTCATAAATGGCTTTGCACATGCTGCAACAAGATTCTTCGGAAGATATCTTGGTATTTTGAAGTAGAATTCAACATGGTCAGCAAGTCTGTTAAAGTAATCTTGAACAGGAAGGTTTTCTCTGAAGTGGAGATAGTTTTCAAGCTTGTCACCGTCTGCATAGAACTGACCGTGGAAGTTCTTTGTAATGAACCAGTTTGGCTCAAAGAGCTTTTCAGGACCTGCAAGACCGAGTGTGCCAAGAAGAAGCTGTTCAAATTCATAGTTAGAAATTCTGTATTCCTTACCTGAACCGATGTTATAGAAGTGATTCCAGAAGTCAGAACCGAGGTTGCCTGCCTTGTCTTCAAGAACAAGGTTGCACATAAGTCTGCCTGAGTCTTCAACTGTACACCATTCAAGTACACCGTTGATAGGAACATGGAACATAATAGGGTCCATATTCTTAAGAATGTTAGGATAAAGGATACCTGACTGACGCATTACAACCCAGTTCTTAATGCCGCTTTCAACGAATGTGCGCTCAGCAACAGTCTTTGAAATTGCATAGTGGTCATAAATAGAAATTTTGATAGGGTCGCCGCATCTGCCCCAATGGATAGGGTAGTTACGGTCACCAGTTTCAGCTACAGTACCGACATAGCAAACTTTAACAGCGTCAGGGTTTGGCTGAGCAAGAACAGCTTTGCAAATGCTCTGTGCAGCGCCGATGTTAGTCTTCTGAGTTCTGTAAGGCTTCCAGTCAGCTGTAGGTGAAACCATACCGCCAACATGAAGAACATAGTCTGCACCTGTTACACCTTCAAGAATTGAATCATAATCGTTAAGGTCACCCCAAACAACCTTAACATTTGGCTTAGCCAATAAATCTTTAAGTTTTTCTTCGTTCTTTGGGCTCTTTCTTGCGAGCATCTTAATGTTGATGTCGCTTGGGTGCTTGAGCATTTCCTGAACAGCAGCCCAACCCATATTACCTGTACCACCGGTAATAAATACGGTTTTCTTAGCCATAATTTTCCTCCTTATAAGGCTCTCGCCTTTAATTGCTTTATAATTATAAACTATTTATTAAGAAATTACAATAGGAAATATAAAATAACCTTTATAATTTATAAATATTTGTTGACTTTATGGATATGTTGATGTATTATATATGCGATGTTAATATGCTTTATCAAGAGTGGTTGAGGGACAGGCCCTGTGAAACCACAGCAACCTGCTTTTTTAGTAAGGTGCTAATACCTGCGGCTTACCGAGTGATGATAGCTTTGTGCACACGCTCGTTTCGTGTGCTTTTTTCTTTTTTAAAGCAATTAACAAATATTTTTGATGAGAGGAATTCATTATGTCAAAACATTTGTTTACCAGTGAATCTGTAACAAAAGGTCATCCGGACAAAATCTGTGACCAAATTTCAGATGCTATTCTTGATGCTATGCTTGAGCAAGACCCTCAAAGCCGTGTTGCTTGCGAAACTACTAGCACTACCGGTCAGGTTCTTGTAATGGGTGAAATTACTACTAAGGCTTCGGTTGATATTCCGTCAATCGTAAGAAAAACCGTTTGTAATATCGGCTATGACGACGATAAGAAAGGCTTTAACGGAAACACTTGTGCTGTTTTGCTTGCTCTTGACCATCAGTCCCCTGACATTGCTATGGGCGTTGATAAGTCACTTGAACTTAAAAATGATGAAGAAGACGAATATAACCTCAACGGCGCCGGCGACCAGGGTATGATGTTCGGTTATGCTTGCAATGAAACTAAGGAACTTATGCCGCTTCCAATCAGCCTTGCTCATAAGCTTGCTGTTAAGCTTACAGAGGTTAGGGAAAACGGTACTTTACCTTATCTTTATGCCGACGGTAAAACTCAGGTTACAGTTGAATATGACGACGATAAGCCTGTAAAGGTTACCGCTGTTGTCGTTTCAAGCCAGCACAGCGCTGATGTTGAGCTTTCTCAGCTTAGAAACGATATTATCGAAAAGGTAATTAAAACTACTATTCCAGCTGAATTTATCGACGAAGATACGAAGTATTTTGTAAACCCGACCGGCAGATTTGTTATCGGCGGTCCTCACGGCGATTCAGGTCTTACAGGTCGTAAGATTATTGTTGATACATACGGCGGATATGCTCGTCACGGCGGCGGTGCATTCAGCGGTAAAGACCCTACAAAGGTTGACAGAAGTGCAGCTTACGCTTCCCGTTGGGTTGCTAAGAATATCGTTGCCGCAGGTCTTGCAGATAAGTGCGAGGTTGAACTTGCTTACGCTATCGGTGTTGCTAAGCCTGTTTCTGTTATGGTTGATACTTTCGGCACAGGTAAGCTTGACGACGAAAAGATTGCAGATATCGTTAACAAGGTATTTGACCTTCGTCCGTCTGCTATTATTGACAGACTTGACCTTAGAAAGCCTATTTATGAAAAGCTTGCCGCTTACGGTCATATGGGCAGGGAAGACCTTGGTGTTACTTGGGAAAAGACCGATATGGTTGACGAAATTAAAAAGTATAAGTAATTATATAAATGCAAAAAGCTCGGTTAATTCCGAGCTTTTATTTTTTATGATGTGATAAAGTATTGTTTATTTTATTAAGGCTTCCCCTTGAGGGGAAACTGTCAGTTTACTGACTGATGAGGTGGAACAATACACGAATATGAATATTCTACACCTCATCCGACGACATTCGTCGCCACCTTCCCAAGGGGAAGGCAAAAACTATAATGTGGCGATAGACGTCAACCAATTATAAACAATAATTTATTTTTCTTTTGTCAAAGTGTTAATGTTTATATTATAAAGTTAACGCAAAATTAATGCATTTTTTGAATAAATCTTTTCTTTGCTTTTCTGTCATTGTCCATTTCCATGATTTCTCATTTTCGTTTAATGGATGCTTGTCCGATGCGATAAGAATTGAAATTGAATTTAAACCGAGATATTTGCTGACTGAATATATTGCAGATGTTTCCATATCAACTCCGATTGCTCCTTTGCTGCGCCATAATTCCTCTTTAAAGAAAGTTTGACGATATACCGCATCAGTTGATACGATAGGGAAATAGTATGAATTATTCATAAATCCCGTTGCTTTTTCCAAAAGCATTGCATCAGGTTCAAAAAATTCAGCGTTTTCATAATAATGCAAAGATGTTCCTTCTTCGCTAAATGCTTTATTAGGAATTAAAATATCACCACTGTTTACATTACTTGAAAAAGTGCCAAACATACCTATTGTTAATATGTTTTTAACATCTAAAGCGGCAAGAGTTTCAATGGTATCAACTGCCTGAGGTGCGCCATATCCGCCGTGCAAAAAGCAAATATCCGAATTTTTAATTTTATAAATGGGACAAGAATTTAAAAAGCGTGGAAAATGATTACTGATTTTTTTAGTTTTATAATGTTTAGTTGTATATTCAATACCGCCACGCATAAAAAATAAAATTGCTGTTTTTGGTAGTTTATCTATTTTATTACTGTGCGAATTCGCTATATGTTTTTTAGCAGTGATTATGGCAGATGTTTTATCGTTTTTAAATTTCCACATAGTTTTTCCTCATTAAAAATAAAGGGTGAACTGTGTTCACCCTCAAAGAGTTATTATAATTTCTTATCCTTATCAAGTGCTTTATCAACTGCGTTATGAACTGCTGATTCAAAGCTGTCTGCTTGGAGTGAAGTTATGCCCTCGATAGTTGTGCCACCGGGTGAGCATACATTATCAATAAGTTGCCAAGGATGCTCGCCGCTTTCCAAAATCATTTTGGCACTGCCTAAAACAGTTTGAGCAGAAATCATAAGTGCGTCGCTCTTTTTCATTCCGTTTTTAACACCGGCACGAGCCATAGCGTCAATAAACATATATGCAAAAGCAGGACCGCAACCGCCAAGTACACCGAAAAGCGGGAAAAAGCTTTCATCAAGGCAAAGAACCTTTCCTATTGCATTTAAAAGAAGTTCTACATTAGCTTTGTCTTCGTCACTTACAAGCTCGTTAAAGCAATAAGCAGAAATTGCTTCGCCAACCTTAGCGTTGATGTTAGGCATAACCCTAACAATTTTAGCTTTGCATTTAATGTTGCTTTCAATAAACTCAATAGTTTTACCTGCGGCAATAGATATTAAAAGTTTATCACCGACTTCGCCGTCAATAGTGTTTAAAACCGACGCCTGAACATTTGGCTTAACTGCAAGGAAAATTATATCGCTTGACTTAACTACATCAATTTCGCTTTTGCAGGCATTAATATGCTTGTTTTCAACTGCTTTTTTCACTGCTGGTTCATAGATGTCATAAGCATAAACATCCGATGAAGTGACAGCGTTATTATCTACGATTCCGTTAATGATTGCCGACGCCATATTGCCGCAACCGATGAAACCTATTTTCATATTTACACATCCTTTTCTTTATTTATTTTATAATAGCATTATTTTATCTATTATTCAATGTTTTCTCGTCTTTTAATTTCCTGTATTTTTCTTTTGTAGCAAGTCCGCCTCTTATGTGCCTTTCTGCTTTGTTTTGCTCAAGCACCTGCTTAACCTCACTGTACAAGAGGGGATTAATCATAGCAAGTCGCTTTGTTACATCATTATGCACTGTTGATTTGCTTATTCCAAACACAACAGCAGCTTGCCTAACAGTAGCACCTGTTGCAATTATGTAGTGACCTAAATCTATGCACCTTTTTTCTACATTACCAATCAAAGATTTCACCTTCCTTGGTAATGTATATGAAAAGATATGCAAAATAGAACAAACCCCACACCGTTTAGATGTGGGGGCATAGTTAATTATTTTGCTTTTGCTGTAGTATCTGTAGCAACTTCACCGATAAGGTCAGCGAGTGTCTTTTGTTGAAGCTCGTCAACAGAATCATATTTGTTTTCTTCTGTTTCTTTGCCGTCTTCAATAAGAGTTAAAGTAAGAGTTTTGCCTCTGACTTTATATTTGTAGTTAACCTGAGCCTGCGAATTTGGGTTGATAAGTGTCAATTTGTTGCCTTTAACAGTGTACTTACCTGAGAAGTTAACTGTTGAAAGGTAAGAGTCATATGTACCGTCTTCATAAAATACATATGCTGAAAGACCCGGTGATGACTGACTTTGCCACTTGCCTACGAGCTTATCTTCGTTTGAAAATGAGCTGCTTACTGCTGCTGCAGGGCTTTGGTCTGTTGCAACGCAATAGATACCTCCGGCAGCCACAAGTGCAACAATCACTGCAACAACAATGATTATAGCAAGCTTTCCTTTTGATAATTTTGCCTTTGCCATAAATTTACTCCTTTAAACCTTTGTTCTTTAATAATACATCAATCTTATTTGAAGAATCAAGGAGAGAAGATACTGACATATCGTGGTTAAGTGTGTCAATCAAATATGCAGCATATTTTGAAAGTTCAACACTTACATACCATTCTCTGCTTAAAAGTTCAGGTGATTGATATACACCGTTAGTTGTGAACACTCTATAGAATACACCATCTGTATATGCTTTGTCAAATACATCAAGACCGTTGCAGAAAAGACCGAATGTAGTGCAAACAAAAATTCTGTTGCAGCCTAAATTCTTGAGCTTCATTGCAACTTCAAGCATCGATTCGCCGGATGAAATCATATCGTCAACAATAATAATGTCTTTGCCTTTTACGGAATCGCCGAGATATTGATGCTCTACAATAGGATTTCTGCCGTTAACAACTCTTGTATAATCTCTCCTCTTGTAGAACATACCGAGATTTACGCCAAGTTGAGTTGCAAAGTAAATGCATCTGTGAAGTGCGCCTTCATCAGGTGAAATAATCATTAAATGGTCTTTGTCAATTTTTAAGTCATCAATATTGTTTACAAGTGCCTTAATCATTTGATAAGTAGGCATAACATTTTCAAATGACTTGTCAGGAATAGCATTTTGTACTCTCTGGTCGTGAGCGTCAAATGTGATGATATTTTCTACACCTAAATGTACAAGTTCTTTAAGTGCCATTGCACAGTCGAGCGATTCTCTCGAACTTCTTTTGTGCTGTCTGCCTTCATAAAGCATAGGCATAATAACGGAAACCCTTTTAGCCTTTGAGCAAATTGCGGAAATAACTCTTTTCAAGTCTGCAAAGTGGTCGTCAGGTGACATAGGAACTTCCATTCCGTACATATTGTATTTGCAGCTGTAGTTGAATACATCGCAAACAATGTAAATATCGTAACCTCTTACGCTTTCGTTAATAACACCTTTGCCTTCGCCGCTTCCGAAACGAGGGATAGAGATATCGATTTTATATGTATCTCTTTGATAGCCGAAAAATGCGATTGATTCTGCATGCTCGATAGCTTGTGTTTTACGCCATTTTACAAGGTAATTATCAATCTTGTCGGTTAATTCTTCGCATCCCGGCATACCGATAATGCCAAGCGGACCTATTGGAATTGTGTTAATGCTGATTGCTGTTTGTCTTGCCATATTAATAAGACGCTCCTCTCAAAAGTTCACGATTATTCTACAATAAAAGCATTATATTGTAAATATGTTTTTTGGAAATATACTGTTTTTTAACTATTCTACAATTTTTTCTTTTTTTCTTCTTTTTGTTTTGTTAAATTTTAAAGAAGAATTGTCGTATATCAAATAACCGCATATTCCAACTGCAGTAACTGCTGTAATTATGGCACCGATGCCAAAACCTGACGGTGAGTATTTATATTCAATAGTATGCTTACCTGCAGATAATTCAATAGCAAGAAGCGTACCGCCGATTTCAAAAGTTTCTTCTTTTTCACCGTCTACATATACTTTCCAACCGTCATCGTATGGAATAGAAGAATACAAGTAGCAGTTTTCCTTGGCGTTGATTGTGCCTTTGATTGATGTGTCATTATGAGATTCAACATTCATTGAAGAAGCATTGAGTGTGTTGTATGCATTTTTAAGAACTGCGTCATCGCAACTGTATGCATAAAAATCAAATGATGTGCTCTCTGTTTCCATAGTACCTGCATCGAGTGAAACTTTAACTTCGTCGCCTGCATTGTGGAAGCCGAGGTCAAATATATATTCCTCGTCAATGTTTTGCGTCATACTTGAAACTTTAACCGAGTTCACAGTTAAGCTTTTAAGGTCGCTTGACTTAACATAAAGGTAAAGATTTCCATCAATAGTAGGCGAAAGGGTAACCGTTTCAGTGCCGTAAGTCGAAGAAGCGTCACTCTTATCAAGCCAAAATGTTCCGTTTTGAGTAACTTCATCACCGCTAACACCGTCAAAGTCCGTGCTGACATAGTCAACATTTTTAAATACGCCTTTGTATCCTGTTGTAAGCTCAACAAAGTCGCATTGAAGTTCAAACGGGTTTCCTTCATCCGTTACCCAGTCTTCAACATTTGAATTTACGCAATATGCTATAGGAAGATTGTATTTGTTTTTATAAACAGTACTTCCTTCGTCATATGCTTTATAAATTTTAGTGTAAAGATTATTTGACGGCTTAAGACTTACATCTGTATGGATAAGATATTTGATGTTAAACATCATATTGTATACAGGTGTTTGGGTGTTATATGTGTAGCTGTTTATTCTGTTACCAAACATACCGAGGTTGTGCTGAAGTTCCGAATACGATTCGTATGCCATAGACGAGAAAACAGAAATTCCGTCGTAGTTGTAATAAGCCGGGTCCATACGAGTGTTTAAATAACAAAGCTCGGTTCTGTAAAAATCATTGTCATTTGATTTTATATAGTTGATTGAATCAGAGTAAGTGTCATAATTTTCCTTGTATGCACCGTTTGTTTGCGAAATTTGAATACCGGTAATTGAACTGATAACAGTTTCACCGATAAGAAAGATTACAAGCGTTGCACTGAGAAGTTTCTTTGGAGCACTTTTATTTTTACATAAAAGAAGATAGCCGCACCATAATGCAATCAAAATAACGGTTGCATAAATAGTTACATTTGTCATTTTGTTGGTTAAAAACTTTTGACAAATAACAACAATGGCTATTAGCGCAAGACCTACATAAGTGATGTCTTTTGCTTTAATACCTTTAAGATTTGTAATTGTTCTGTATCCCATTGCAGCAATGAGGAATGAGTACATATATGAAAATCTGTAAGGTAAATCGTTAGGGAAGTGGAATGCGTGCCAAATGTAGTTTGCGCAGTTATTGTTAAAACAGAATACAAAGAATACAAGAAGGAGAACATAAGTTACCTTGTCTTTGATTCTGATTTTATCATTGACCAAGAATAACGGAAGAAGTACGAGTGTAAGTATTCCCGTATATACATTAGGAAGAACATTGTCGCCACTGCTTCTTATTGTTGTTTCAAGAACTGCAAAATGAGAAGTAACAAAGTCTAACAAGTCAAAGTAACTTGTAAATGTTTCAGGGAATGTGCCCGAAGTTGCCGAACTGTTTTTAAGAATCATAAACACAGGCACAAGAGTGATTGCGCATACCATTGCCGAAAGGATACTTGCAAAAGCAAACTTAATAACTCTGTTAATAAATACATTATTCATTAATGCTTTTGTTGAAAACTTCTTTTCAAATTTTGCATTAGGGTTGATTTTTCCGTCATTTTTAAATGAAATGATAAAATATGCAAGGAAGTAGAGCACTGCAAATATGCAACTCATATAACCCATATAGTAATTTGCAAAAAACAAAATTACCATTGATGCAGTGTAAAGCCTAATGTTACCCTTTTTGAATATTGTTTCAATACCCAAAACAATAAGCGGCAACATAATCATACCGTCAAGCCACATTACATTCCAGTAGTAAGCAAGGAAATATGCGCTAAATGCATAAAGTACGCCGAAAACACTTACATATATATTGTTTTTACCAAAACTCTTTTTGAGATAGAAACTGAAAGTTGCGGCAGATAAAATACACTTTATTGATACAAGAAAAGTGATTGCAAATGAAATATCTTCTTTATCAAAAAGAAAGACAAGCACGGTAAGCGGACTTGAAAGATAGTTAAGATAGTTGCCGAGGAAACTTGAACCGCCGCCCGTTGTCCAAGAATAAAGCAAACTTTTGTGCTCGAGTATTCTGTCATAAAGTTCTGCAAAAAGCGGACCGTACTGGTGGTAAAGGTCCATTCTCATAACGGTGTAATCACCGAAAGGAAATGTCGAATAAAAAATATAAAGAACAGTTATACAAATTGTCGCAACAGCGGCTGAAAGAACAACATATCTGTTTTCAAAAAAACATTTGTATATTCTTGAATTTTTAACGCTTTTAGCTTCATAATCGCAGTCAAAAACAAGTGTTCTGTCAAAAATATAGTTAAACAAAAATGCGGTTAAAATCGATATGAACCAAGCAAATGAAACAGGCATATCAAGAAGATTATAAAATGAAAAATCAGCAAGTTTATAAAACGCAAAGTTAACCGCAAATCGAATCAGTATAAAAATAATTTGTTTAACATTTGATGAATTGACTTTTTTTGCAAAAACAAATTTGCGCTCAAGGAGATACGAAACTATGCTTGCAACGATAAATGCAATTACGCAGCTTGCAGTGGTTGAAACGCCGAAAAAAGTTTTAAACAGTTGTTTTATTGCAAACAGTACAAAAAGGGAAGCAATACTCATTACCGAGTAACTTACTGTTTCACCGTTGATGAATTTATTTGTTTTTGGTTTTGTTAATAGTCGTTGATTCATTTATTTAACTCCGTCAATCAAAATATTAATAGTACACATATATTATCACATTTGAAATAACAGTTCAACTGAAAATTTGTTATATATTTTTAAATTTGTGCATATTATTAAGCAAGGTGATTTTATGGACAATATTTATAGCGTTATTGATAGATTTTCTAAGCCCTTAAAGGACTTGCTTTTGTCTTTCGACAAATTGACTCTTTCAAGCATTACCGAAATAAGACTCAGGGTTAATAAACCTATAGTTATATACATACTTGATAAACCGTATTTTATCAGCAAATATGACAAGTTTATCAATCACTTCACAGATGAGTGCAAAATCGTTCCAAAAGACGAGTTTGCTCTTATACTAAACAATTTATGCAACAACTCTTATCACACAAATGTAAACACTATGATTAAAGGCTATGTAACGGATGAAAATGGTTCAAGAATAGGCTTGGCAGGAGAAGCGGTATATAGAAACAATGTTTTAACAGGTTTGAGAAATATATCTTCTGTCAATATAAGAATATCGCACGATATTGCAAACTGCTCAAAAAAGCTTCTTAACTTAATTTATAACGACAGTTCAGGAAGTTTTATTATTGCCGGACCGCCGTCAAGCGGCAAAACAACAATGCTTAGGGATATTGCAACAATTCTTTCAACCGGCTACCAAGGTTGTTATAAAAAGGTATCGATTATAGATGAAAGATGCGAAATAGCAGCAGGCTTTGATGTGGGTATCAATAGTGATGTTATCAGCAATTTCCCAAAAGCGGTGGCTATTGAAATGGCTGTAAGAACGCTTTCACCTGAAATTATTATTTGCGATGAAATAGGAAATATGAATGAAGTGGAAGCTATAAAATTCGGCTTTTCCTGCGGTGCATCTTATATATTATCACTTCATTTAAAATCGATTCAAGATTTGGCGAGAAATCAGATACTTAATGCTTTGATTGAAACGGGAGAATTTAATTATATTGTGTGTCTTAATCAGCTTTCAAAAGATTTTGACATCATTAAAATAACGGAGGCAGACTTTGAAAATTATAGGAATAGTAATGATAATGATTTTTTTTATATTCCTGGCAATTTTGATTGCGGACTATGAAAAAGGAAAAGTAGAATTTTGTGACAAAATGATTTACATAGGCGAAGAAATACTTATTTTGATGAATTCAACAATACCCGATACAAACGGTGTGTTTGCAATACTTAAAAACAGCGAAAAACTGAGAGATATAGATATTTTTAATGTTGAGGCTTCTTCGCCGTTAAAATCATCGGAAAACGAAAAAATCAAAGATTATATTGATTTGGTCGGTAAATGTGATGTTGACACGATGATAAAGCAGTCGCAGTATTTTTGCGATTATTTCAGATTGATAAAAAACGATTATCAGCAATATTATAAATCGCATTGTAAAATAATTTACGCTTTTTGCATTTCAATAGGTATCATTATTTCAATATTGCTGGTTTAGGAGGAAAAATGGATATTAACTTCATTTTTAAAATAGCCGCAATAGGAATAATAGTGGCAGTGCTAAATATGGTTTTAATAAGAAGCGGGAGAGAGGAGCAGGCTATGCTTACTACTCTTGCAGGAGTAATTGTAGTGCTTATGATGATTATTCCACAAATAAGCGAGCTTTTTTCAACCGTAAAATCTCTTTTTGACTTATGATTAAGGTTATTGCCATTGTTTTTTGCGCACTGCTTCTCAATATTATTCTTAAAGATTATGCAAGGGAATTTTGTGTTTTTATCAATATTGTGAGCGCCTGTATTATCTTTTTAATGATTTTTAACGATTTAAAAAGCATAATCGAACAAGTTGATACGCTTACACAGTCGGTTTGGGTAGTAACTCCGTACATAAAAATTATGCTTAAAATACTCGGTATATCAATGCTTGCGGGTCTTCTTTCCGATTTGTGCCGTGATAACGGCGAAAATACACTTGCAAACCAAACGGAACTCTCGGCAAAAATAATTATTTTGGTTACTGCATTGCCGCTTTTTACAACGATAATTAATATTATGACAGGAATACTTAAATGAAAAGAATATTGAAAATTATAACTTTTGTTTTTGTAATATCTTTTATATTGCTTTGCCCCGTAAATTCTTTTGCGCAGACGGATACAGATTATCAAAATCAGTTGGAAAATTATGATTTGTCGTCCTTTGATTTACTAAATGATGAAACACAAGATTTGCTTAAAGAACTCGGAATAGAAGATTTCAGTTATGACAATTTGAGTAATATTTCAATTAAAGAAATAACAAATTATATCTTGTCTCTGTTTTATAAAAAATCTAATGCGCCACTTAAATGTTGCCTTATAGTTATTTGTTTTATTATTCTGTCGGCATTGGTAAAATCGTTCGATTTTCATTTGTCTTCGGACAGCATTTCAGATTTATATTCGGTAATTACCAATTTGGTGATTGCAGTATTTTTAATGAATGAGATTTATCCGTCGTTAAAACTATCTTGCTCAACAATTAAACTTTGTGCCGATTTTACATATGCATTTTTTCCTGCGTTTTGTATTATTTGTGCTTCAAGCGGAGGTGCTATAACATCATTTTCAGTCAACGCAAGTTTACTTGTTTTGTCGCAGGCACTCAATTTTATTTCAGCAAATGTATTTTTACCGGTGGTTAATTGTTTTATGGGAATAAGCATTTGCTCTGCACTCAGAAAAGATTTGAATTTGGCGAGTATTGTAACAACTTTCAAAAATTTGATAACAAAATCAATATCAACAATTTCGGCTGTGTTCGTATCATTTTTGTCGTTAAAAACGGCAGTTGCTTCACGAGCCGATGCACTCGGACTTCGCTCGGTACGATTTGCCATTAATTCGGTTGTACCCATTATAGGCAGTTCTATAAGTGAGGGACTTTTATCGATTCAAAGTTATTCAAGTCTTGTTAAAACAGGTGTCGGCGTAGTAGGAATTATAGCCGTATGTGCAATATTTTTGCCGGCTATAGTCAGTATGACTTTGTGGCGAATATCAATTTCCGCTTCAAATGTTTTTTCAAAGGTGTTTTTTAACAACGAATCGACCTGCGTTTTGGATGCATTTAATGCAGTTCTTCTTATAGTTAATGTGCTTTTGATTTTATCAATGGTTACAACCATTATTTCCTTGGGAATTTTAGTTGCTTCAAAAACGGTGAGTTGATGGAATTTTTAAATAATTGGACTTATACGGTCTGCATAACGCTTATAGCTTCTGTTATTTTTTCTCTTCTGCTTCCGAAGGGCGGTCACGGCAAAGTCGGCAAAATAATAATAATTGTCTTTATCATTATTTCTTTTGTCACTCCTTTTGCCGGCGGTCAATTTAATCTTGATTTCGGTGACTATTCGGTTAATGATGAAAGCGAGCAAACGATTAAAGAAAATTCATATGAAAATATAATTAATACAAATATTGAAAATCTGCTTACTGAAGGCAGTTTTGAAAATTCAAAGGCGGAGGTAAAGGTTGATTTGAAAGATGATGAAATTTACATAAAATCGGCAGATGTCTATATTCAGGATGAATATGACAAAGACGAAGTGAAAGATTATGTTTTTGAAAAACTCGGAATAAATGCGAAGGTGTATTACATTGGTGAATAAAATTCGGGATGCGTTAAATTTAATTCAAAAGGGTAACGGCAAAAAGGTGAAAATTATTTGCGCTGTCGGTTTAGTCGGCATAATTCTTATTGCTATGTCATCTCTTTTTCAAACAGATAAAAGTAAAGCCGATACGATAGAAAACAGTCCTATTGACTATTCTTCATATTCAAAGGAAACCGAGCAAAAGCTTACGGATATTGTGTCTTCAATATCCGGTGTGGGTGAATGTAAGGTTATGATTACTTTTGAAACCGGGAGCGAAAATGTGTATGCAACGGACAATGAAACAAAAAGTGACGATAACTCGGTGGATGATAAAAACGAATATGTTCTCTACAATTCTTCAAACGGAGAAAAGGCACTTTTGATTAAAGAAAAATATCCTGCCGTTGGCGGGGTAAGTATTGTTTGCGACGGTGGTGATGATGAAACGGTTCGAGAAGCAATAATCAATACTGTTACTTCTCTTTTTAGTATATCAACAAACAGAGTTTCTGTTTCTAAAATAAAATCTAAGGGTGATTAATTTGAAAAAAGAAAATAAAGACAAACAAAAAATCAAAAAGGCAAAAAAAGAAAAGCCGGTTTTGACCGAAGAACAAATCAAGAAAAAGCGAACGAGAAATACAAGAATAGCCGCTTGCTGTTTCCTTCTTTTGCTCGGTGTGGGCGTTGCGGGTAACTGGTATTGGGAAAACAGTGATTTGCCTGCAAAAATAAGTGCCTTTTCAAGCGAAAAAGACAAAGTTTTGGGCGAAGCTACTTATGTTGATGCCACAACCGAAGCACCAAAGGAAAGCACATATTTTTCTTCTGCAAGGGTTGAAAGACAAACCGCTCGTGACGAAAGCCTTGAAAAACTGCAAAAAATAGTTGATTCAACAAAAGAAAACGACAAAGCGCATATTAATGCGGCAGAAAAGATTGCCTCAATATCCGATATGATATCGATTGAAAATAAAATCGAAACTCTTGTTAAAGCCAAAGGTATTAATAATTGTTTGGCAATAATAAATGATGACGGAACCAAAATCAATATTATCGTCGATGTTAAAGATTTGACGGACAAAGTGATTTTACAAATAAAAGATATTGCCGTATCTCAGCTTGGTTGCAGTTTTGAGGACGTTACTATTATTCAGTCAAATTAAATTAACAAAATATTTTTATTAATATCTTGTATAATTATTCAGTCTGTGTTATAATAGTTCAAAATTAAGGAGGCTTAATTATGGAAATAATATCAAAAAGTTCTATGGGCGAGCTTATTATATCCGATGAGGTTCTTTCATCAATCGCAGTTAATGCGGCTAAAGATGTTGACGGTGTTTCATCATTTTGTAACAAACCGGTTGATGTTGTAAATACAATTAAGCAGGGCAGTCTTAAAGTAATGAGCCCTGTAAGAATAAAGCAGGATAATGACGGTTTTTCAATCAGTATTTATATTAATATTGCTCCGGGTAAGAAATTTCAGACTGTCGCAACAGGTGTGCAAACTTCCGTTAAGGAATCTGTACAAAATATGACAGGAAAATTGGTTACCAAAGTTAATGTTATTGTAGCCGGTATTGATTTTGAAGAGCCAGTAAGCTCTAATGAACCTTGTGAAACTGAAGAGTAACAAAATCTGCCGGCAAGTTTGTTTTGTCGGCATTTTTTATTGTAATAAATTTAGGAGAATTTGAATGAAAAGAAGTGAAATGAGAGAACAGGCTTTTCTTCTTACTTTTGAAGGCTTGTTTTCAAGCGGTGAAGATATTGAAGAAGTGATTGAACTTTACAGCGAAAATGTTGAAGCTGTCAGCAAATATGCAAAAGATGTTTTTACCGGTGTTAGGTCATCAATAGATAAGTATAATAAAGTGATTAACGAGTATTCAAAATCGTGGAAAGTTAACAGACTTCCGAAAGTAACACTCGCAATTTTATATGTTGCGCTTTATGAAATGGAAAATGTTGACGATGTAGCTGACAGTATCGCTATTAACGAAGCTGTCGAACTTGCTAAAAAATATGCGGGTGAAAATGACGCATCTTACATCAACGGTATTCTCGGTGCCGTTTCAAGAGGTTAATTATGTACCTCGGTTTTGACACAAGCAACTACACTACTTCGCTTGCACTTTTTGACGGTGAAAATATTTTTCAGCAAAAGAAACTTTTAACCGTTCGGCAGGGTGAAAGAGGGCTTAGGCAGAGTGACGCCGTTTTTCAGCATACCGTTAATATGCCGGCTCTTGTTAATGAACTTGATTTTGGCAATGAAAAAATTAATGCAGTAGGTGTAAGCACAAGACCAAGAAATATTGAGGGCAGTTATATGCCGTGCTTTACCGTTGGTATTAATGTTGCAACTGCCGTGTCTAAATTTACTTCGTCTGAGCTTTATACCACTTCACACCAAGTGGGTCATATTTTGGCAGCGCTATATTCTGTAGGTAAGCTTGAACTTGTGAATGAAGAATTTATAGCTTTTCACCTAAGCGGCGGTACTACCGAAGCGCTTTTGGTAAAGCCTGATAATGATGAAATAATCAAGGCGCAAATTATTGCTCAAAGCACCGATTTAAAAGCAGGACAGGCTATTGACAGAACAGGCGTCTTGCTCGGTTTAACTTTTCCTTGCGGTAAGGCAATCGACGCCCTTTCTCAAAAGTGTGATAAAAATTATAAAATTAAACCGTCAATGAAAGGTCTTGACTGCTCTCTTTCAGGTGTTGAAAATAAAGTTAAAGCTATGATTGAAAGCGGTGAGAGGGAAAAAGATGTGGCAAAGTTTGTTTTGACCTACATTTCATCTACCCTTGAAAAAATGACTGAGCTTATTATAGAAAAGTACGGTAATTTACCGCTTGTTTATGCCGGCGGTGTGATGTCGAACTCTTTTATAAAAAGCAATATAATTAATAAATTTGATAACGCATATTTTGCAAAGCCGGAGTTTAGCTGTGACAATGCGGCGGGCACTGCAATTTATGCTTATTTGAAAGATAAACAAAATGAATATTAATGCATTAACAGTAACACAAGTTAATACTTATATTAAAGCTTTGCTCGATGAAAATGTTCATTTGAAAAATATATACATTGTCGGCGAAATAAGTAATTTTCTTCATTATTTCAGAAGCGGGCATATGTATTTTACCATTAAGGATGAAAACTCTCAGCTTAAAGCCGTTATGTTTTCCTCTTATGCTTCAAGGCTTAAATTCAAGCCGGAGGACGGTATGCGTGTTTTGTGCCGTGGCAGAATTTCCGTTTATGACAAGGACGGTGCGTATCAGCTTTATGTTGAGGATATGCAACCCGACGGTGCAGGTGCTCTTTCAATAGCTTTTGAACAGCTTAAAGAAAAGCTTGAAAAAGAGGGCCTTTTTGACGAGATATATAAGAAACCTATTCCCAAGTATCCTAAAAAAATAGGCGTAGTTACTTCAGATATGGGCGCTGCTGTTGAGGATATAAAAAATATTACAAAAAGGCGATATCCTATTGCCGAACTTGTTATTGTGCCTACTTTGGTTCAGGGTGAGCAAGCGTCACCCGATATTGTAAAATCGATTAAAAAGCTTGATTCGCTCGGTGATATTGATGTGATTATAGTCGGTCGCGGAGGCGGAAGCCTTGAAGATTTATGGGCATTTAATACCGAGCTGGTTGCAAGGGCGGTTTTTGAGTGTAACACTCCGATTATTTCCGCAGTCGGTCACGAAACCGATTTTACTATTTGCGACTTTGTTTCAGATTTGCGTGCGCCTACACCGAGTGCCGCGGCTGAATTAGCGGTACCCGATATAAATAATCTTATTGATTTTCTTGATAATGCAAAATCTCGCCTTTTAGCGCTTTTAACATACAGGCTTGAAAAAGAATATCAAAAACTTGATGATTTAACCGCCGGCAGCATACTCGGTGAGCCTAACGAAATAGTTAATCAAAAATATGACGATTTTGATGTGATTAAAACAAGGCTTATTGAGTCGTTTTCCTATTTGATTGAAAAGAAAAACGGTGAATTTAATACAATTGTTTCAAAACTTGACGCGCTCAGTCCGCTTAAAGTATTAAGCCGCGGATATTCGATTGTTAATAAAGACGGAAAAGTTGTTTTAACCGTAAATGATATTAGAACTGGGGATAAACTCAATTTAACTTTGTCAGACGGTGTGGCAAATTGTGAGGTTAAAGAGGTAATTAAAAATGGATAAAATTATGAAATATGAGGACGCAATTAAGCGACTTGAAGATATAGTAAATAAGCTTGAAAATTCTACCGAATCTCTTGACGAAAGCATTAAGCTCTTTGAAGAAGGCATAAAACTTTCGCAGTTTTGCTCAAATAAACTTAAAGTGGCAGAGCAAAAGATTACTATGTTAACTAAGGAGAATAATAATGACTGATATTGAATTTAACAATATTTTAAGCAATGATATTAGAAAGGTTGAACATTCGCTTCTTTCTTTTTTGCCTGATTCGCACGATGGTCAAAACAGTGTTGTTGAAGCTATGGAATACAGTTTGATAAACGGCGGAAAAAGGCTTCGCCCTGTTTTTGCACTTGAATTTGCCGTTGCCTGCGGCGGTTCAAGGAATGACGCGCTTCCTCTTGCCTGTGCGATGGAATTTGTTCATACATACAGCCTTATTCACGACGATTTGCCTTGTATGGATAATGACGATTTAAGGCGAGGCAAGCCGAGCTGTCACAAGGCATTTGGCGAGGATACTGCGCTTCTTGCAGGCGACGCTTTGCTTACTCACGCTTTTGAAATTATCGCTTCCTGCGACCTTTCGGATGATAAAAAAGTGTCTGCTTCGCTTCTTTTGGCTCAAAATGCAGGTATCGGCGGAATGATAGGCGGTCAGGTAATCGATCTTATATATGAAAAGGAAGACCCTACCGTTAAGCAACTTTTAAATGTATACAGGCTCAAAACCGGTGCGCTTATATCTGCGGCTTGCCTTATGGGTTGTATCAGTGCCGGTGCAGATGAAGACAAGCTTTTGGCTGCATCTAAATTTGCGTATTCACTCGGTATAGCTTTCCAAATTCAGGATGATATTCTTGATATTATCGGTGATGAAAAAGAACTCGGAAAGCCTGTCGGTTCGGATGCCGAAAACAATAAAACAACATATGCAACTTTAGTCGGTATTGAAAAAGCAAAAAATGATGTTAAAAGACTTACCGATTCTGCTATAGAGCAACTCGACGCTTTTGAATCATCCGAGTTTTTGAAAGAACTTGCAAAAACTCTTGTCAGCAGAAAAAAGTAATTTCCTTTAGTTAGATTGAAAAGAGAGATATATTATGTCAGTTCTTGATAGAGTTAATTCTCCGAAAGATTTAAAAAAACTGAATGAAAATGAGCTTGAAGAGCTTTGCAGTGATATAAGAAAAATGCTTATTAACACTGTTTCAAAAACAGGCGGTCATTTGGCTTCGAATTTGGGCGTAGTTGAACTTACGGTTGCAATGCATAAGGTATTTAACAGCCCGCAGGACCAAATTGTTTTTGATGTCGGTCATCAATGCTATACTCATAAAATTTTAACCGGCAGGAAGGACAGGCTTGATACCCTCAGATGTGAGGGCGGTATAAGCGGTTTTACCCGTCCGGTTGAAAGTGAACACGATATTTTTTCGTCGGGTCACAGTTCCACTTCCATTTCTGCCGCTGTCGGTCTTGCGAGAGCAAAGCAGATAAAGGGTGAAAAAGGTAAGGTCATTGCAGTTATCGGTGACGGCGCTTTGACAGGCGGTCTTGCTTATGAGGCGCTCAATAATTCGGGCAACGACAATAGCAATCTTATTGTTGTGCTAAACGACAACAATATGTCAATAAGCAAGAATGTCGGCTCAATGGCTAAAAATCTTACCACTATTCGTACTTCCAAAAAGTATGTGACTTTTAAATCAAAGTTTCAACATCAGCTTGCAAGAATTCCTAAAGTCGGTACTGAAATAAATCGATTTTTCACTTATGTTAATACTAAGATTAGAAAGCTGATTTATAAAGCTACATTTTTTGAAGATTTGGGTTTTAGGTATTACGGTCCTATTGACGGTCACGATATTAATGCGCTTATTGATGTTTTTAATGCGGCAAAGGCGCACAACCATTCTGTTTTAATTCATGTTAATACTGTTAAGGGCAAAGGCTATTATCCTGCAGAGAAGAACCCGACGCAGTTCCACGGTATCGGAAAATTTGATATCAATACAGGTGAACCTAAGAGCAGCGGCAAAAACTATTCTGCTTGTTTTGGTGAAACTATGTGCAATTTTGCGAGAAATGATGCAAGAATATGTTGCATTACTGCCGCTATGGCTGAGGGAACTGGTCTTTGCAAGTTTGCAGAGGAATTTCCTAAGCGATTTTTTGATGTCGGTATTGCCGAACAGCATGCAGTTACCTTTTCTTCCGGTCTTGCCAAAAACGGTCTTGTTCCGGTGTTTGCGATTTATTCAACATTTCTTCAGCGTTCCTACGACCAGCTTATTCACGATGTTGCAATGCAAAATCTAAAGGTGATTTTTGCTATTGACCGTGCAGGTTTTGTAGGTGCCGACGGTGAAAGCCACCAAGGTGTGTTTGATACTTCATTTTTAAATTCTGTTGTCGGTCTTACTGTTTTTGCCCCGTCAAACTTTAGTGAGCTTGAAGCTATGTTTTATCTTGGAATATATAAAACTCAGGGTGCAGTTGCGGTTAGATATCCTCGCGGAAATGAAGAAAATATTCCTGTAAAATATGAATACAACCACGAAAATTATACTGTTATCGGTGATGAAACAAATAAAAAATGTATTGTTTCTTACGGCAGGGAATTTTGCGAAAGTGCAAAAGCGTATGCTAAGCTTTATGATGTATTTTTGATTAAGCTTAACCAAATTAAACCGCTTGATGATACAGTTTGTGACCATTTGAAAAATTGTAACACAGTATATTTTTACGAAGAAAGTATAAAAAGCGGTTCAGTCGGTGAAATGTTTGCGTCAATGCTTATTGAAAATGATATTAATGTTCATTTTAAACATTTTGGTATTGACGATGAATTTGTTAAACAGGCAAGTGTTGAACATCAGCTTGAACGTTATAATCTTGACGCAAATTCAATAATTAAAGAGGTAAGTAATGGCTAAAAATAAAATTAGACTTGATGTGGCTCTTGTTGAAAAAGGTTTTGCCGAAAGCCGTGAAAAAGCAAAAGCAATAATTATGTCAGGTATAGTATATGTTAATAATCAAAAGTCTGACAAGGCAGGCAAAGAAGTTAAGGAAGATGACCTTATTGAAGTAAGAGGCAAGACTCTTAAATATGTCAGCCGTGGCGGTTTGAAGCTTGAAAAGGCGATGGAATGTTTCCCTATTTCCCTTGACGGTAAAATTTGTATGGATGTAGGCGCTTCCACCGGTGGCTTTACAGATTGTATGCTTATGAACGGCGCTGTCAAAGTTTATTCGGTTGATGTCGGCTACGGTCAACTTGCTTGGAAACTTAGAACCGATGAGAGAGTAGTAAATCTTGAAAGAACCAATTTCAGATATGTGACGGATGAACAGATTAAAGATAAAATCGACTTTTCATCTGTTGATGTATCATTTATTTCGCTCAAACATATTTTGCCTAATCTCAATTCTTTTCTTAAAGACGAAGGCAGTGCCGTGTGCCTAATTAAACCTCAGTTTGAAGCAGGCAGGGAAAAGGTTGGCAAAAAAGGTGTTGTAAGTGACCCTGCAACTCATCTTGAAGTGGTTGAAAAGGTTATCGGTTTGGCTCTTGATAACGGTTTTACCGTTGCCGGTCTTGATTTTTCACCGATTAAAGGACCTGAGGGTAATATTGAATATTTAATCTATCTTCTTAAATCAGCTGAGCCTAAAGTATATGAAAATGTTAATGTTAAAGAATTAGTATATAAATCACACGAGGAATTGTAATGATTGTTTCAGTTTTCCCAAATCTAAATAATAACGGTGTAAAAGACCTTGCAAAAAATGTGATTGAAACTTTATCAAATTTTGGTGCAGTCGTTTATATACCGAGTGAATATAAAAAAAAATTTGAAGATACTTCTGCAAAGTTTGAAGAAAACGCAAAAGCAATGGCATTGTGTGACTGCGCTATAGCTATAGGCGGTGACGGTACGACGCTTAATGTTGCTAAAAAAGCTGCTTTTTTAGGTAAAAGCGTGCTTGGAATTAATGCAGGCAGGCTTGGTTTTATGAGCGGTTTGGAAAGGGATGAACTTTCGCTTTTATCAAAGCTTATAAGCGGAGACTACATTATTGATGAAAGATTGATGCTAAAAGCCACTATTGAGCAAAACGGTGAAATTGTTTCTTCTCACCATTGCCTTAATGATATTGTCGTTTCCCGCGGCGATTTTGCAAGGCTTATTGATGTCACGATCACTTGCGACGGTAGAAGTGTTTCTTCTATGCGTGCCGACGGTGTTATTATTTCAACGCCGACAGGTTCAACGGCTTATTCAATGGCGGCGGGCGGTCCCGTTGTCAGTCCCGAGGCTGATTGCATAATTGAAACACCTATTTGCCCTCATTCGCTTATGAATAGGAGTATTATCTTTTCTTCCGACAAGGAACTTATTATTAATGCAAATAATGACCAAAACAATTCGCCTATAATGACAGTTGACGGTCAGGAAGCGGTTGAACTTTCGCCCGACTGCGAAATGCACATAAAAACTTCGGAAATTAAAACCAAACTTATAAAAATTAAACCTGAAAATTTTTATGAAATACTTAATAAAAAGATTATTGAAAGGAGAGTATAAATGAAAAAGAGAAGACACGCCAAAATTTTGGAAATCATTAATACGCATGACATTGAAACCCAAGAGGAACTTCAATCTCTCCTTCAAAAAAACGGGTATGAAGTTACGCAGGCTACAATTTCCCGTGATATTAAGGAACTCAGGCTTGTTAAAGATTTGTCTGAAAAAGGCAGATATATTTATTCTACCGGCAAGAAAAATTCCGGTGAATCGGTAAGAAGAACTGGCGGTATTTTCGGCGAATCAATCATCAATGTTGAATATGCCCAAAATATTGTATGTATCAAATGCTTTTCAGGTATGGCGGTTGCCGTTTGTACCGCTATTGATTCAATGGAATGGACAGGCGTAGTCGGTACTATTTCAGGCGATGATACTATATTTGTTCTTTGCAAGACTGAAGATTTTGCAAAAATATTCACAATGAATATGGAGAAGATTTTAAATGCTAAGAACTCTTGACATTGAAAATATTGCCGTAATTGAAGAAGCGAGCGTTGATTTCAGTTCGGGTCTTAATGTTTTAACGGGTGAAACGGGCGCAGGTAAATCAATAGTTGTTGACTCAATTAATGCTATTTTGGGTGAGCGCACTTCTCGTGAACTTGTTAGGCACGGGTCTGAAAATGCTTTTGTCAGTGCATACTTTGACGATATTTGCGATGAGACCTGTGCAAAGCTTAAAGAACTTGATATTGAACTTGACGACGGTAATTCACTTCTTATCAGCCGTAAAATTTCGTCAAACGGTAAATCTCTTTGCAAAGTTAACGGCAAAACGGTTACCGTTTCAATGCTTAAGGAAATAAGTTCGCACCTTATCAATGTTCACGGCCAGCACGACAGTCAGGCACTTTTGAACCCTGATTTGCAGTATACATATATTGATATGCTTTTGAAAAATAAGGTAATTATCGTTGAGTATAAAGATTCTTTCAAAAAACTTATTGCCGTCAGACGCAAGCTTAAAATGCTTACAAATGATGAGAGTGATAAGGAAAAGCAACTTGAACTTTTAAATTATCAAATTGATGAACTTGAAAAAGCCGATATCAAAATCGGCGAGAGGGAAGAACTTACCAAAAAGCGTGCGCTTATCCAAAAAAGCGAAGATATTATAAAAGCGCTCAACTTTGCACTTGTTACCTTTAACGGTGACGACGAAAATGCGGGAGTAGAGCAGGCTCTTTTTGATGTTAACCGTGAACTTTCAAAGTTTGACGAAGCAAAAGATATTTATAGTATATTTAATGATATTACCGATAAGCTTGAACTTGCCAAGGATAAGGCGGATGCACTGCTTTCTTCGATAGATTTTTCAGCCGAAGAAATTGAAATGATTGACGAAAGACTCGACCTTTTGTATGAGTTTTCCAACAAATACGGCAGCAGCGAAGAAGAAATGATTGCTTTTTTGGAAGACGCTCGTCAAAAGAAAAATTCAATTTTATTTGCCGATGAAGAACTTGATAGGCTGACAAAAGAATATGACGACCTTTTTGACAAAACAGTAGAGCTTGCAACTAAGCTTTCAAATGAAAGAAAAGCTACTGCGCGGATTTTTGAAAAGCAGGTTAAAGAGGAACTCTCTTTTCTTGATATGCCTAAAATGCAGTTTTTCGTCAATTTTGATAAGGGTAATTTGTCGTCAATCGGTTTTGATAAAATTGAATTTATGATATCTGCGAACCCGGGTGAACCGCCAAAATCTCTGTCAAAAGTTGCTTCGGGCGGTGAACTTTCAAGAATAATGCTTGCAATTAAAAACATAATATCGTACAATGATACAATCGGTACTTTAATTTTTGACGAAATTGATACCGGCGTCAGCGGCAGAGCAAGTCAAAAAATTGGCTTGAAGCTTAAATCTGTGTCAAAAAATACTCAGGTCATCTGTGTTACTCACTCTGCTCAAATTGCATCTAATGCGGATGAACATTTCTTGATTGAAAAGAAATTTGATAATAATAACACTTTCACTTCGGTTACACCGCTTGACTTTGAGGGCAGGAAAAAGGAACTTGCCCGTATTATGGGTGGCTTGGAGATTACCGATACGCTTCTTCAAAGCGCAGAAGAATTATTAAATCAAAATCTTAATTAGAAAGTTGATATAATTATGGGTGTCAATATAGAACAAAAAGTTAAAAACGGAACTTGCAAATAATAATTAAGTTTTAGTTTTTAATTATTAGGAGGATATATAAATGGGAGTTTATGAAGAATTACAAGAAAGAGGACTTATAGCTCAAATTACTAATGAAGAAGAAGTAAGAGAGCTTATCAATAACGGTAAGGCTGTATTTTATATCGGCTTTGACCCAACTGCGGACAGCTTGCACGTTGGTCACTTTATGGCGCTTTGCCTTATGAAAAGGCTTCAAATGGCAGGTAATAAGCCTATTGCACTTATCGGTGGCGGTACAGGTATGATTGGTGACCCGAGCGGTAAAACAGATATGCGTAAAATGCTTACACCTGAAATTATTCAGCATAACTGCGATTGCTTCAAAAAGCAAATGTCTAAGTTTATCGACTTTTCAGACGGTAAAGCAATGATGGTTAATAATGCCGATTGGCTTCTTAACCTTAACTATATCAATGTTCTTCGTGAAGTCGGCGCTTGCTTTAGCGTAAACAGAATGTTAAGCTTTGAGTGCTATAAGCAGAGAATGGAAAGAGGTCTTTCATTCCTTGAATTTAACTATATGATTATGCAAAGCTACGACTTTTACACTCTTTATAAAAAGTATGGCTGTAATCTCCAGTTCGGCGGCGACGACCAGTGGTCAAATATGATTGGCGGTATGGAGCTTATCAGAAAGAAACTTCAGGGCAACGCCAACGCTATGACAATTACTCTTCTTACTAATTCAGAGGGTAAGAAAATGGGCAAGACTGAAAAAGGTGCTGTTTGGCTTGACGCTGAAAAGACTTCTCCTTACGAGTTCTATCAGTATTGGAGAAATGTCGGTGACGACGATGTAATTAAGTGTATGAAGCTTCTTACATTCGTTCCTATGGAGCAGATTAATGAGTATGCAAAGCTTGAGGGCGCAGAACTTAATAAGGTTAAGGAAGTTCTTGCTTTTGAACTTACCAAGATGATTCATGGCGAGGAAGAAGCAACAAAGGCGCAAAATGCTGCTAAAGCTCTTTTCGCAGGCGGTGCAGATAATTCACATATGCCTGAAACCGTACTCACTGATGATGATTTTACAGACGGTTCAATTATGCTTCTTGATATGATGGTTAAGGCAGGTATCATTAAATCAAAGGGTGAGGGCAGAAGACTTGTCACTCAGGGCGGTGTAAGCGTTAACGACGAAAAGGCAACCGACCCTAATATGACATTTACCGCTGATGATTTTTCAAACGAAATTATTGTTAAAAAGGGTAAAAAAGTGTTCCACAAGTTTACAAAATAATTTTTTTGGCAGGAGTTGAAATATACTTCTGCTTTTTTTATTTTCGGGCGAACAATATTTGCCTCTACGGTTCTTTAAAATGTTTATATATTTTTTATGAAATGATTTTATGTAGGGGTCGGCGTCCCCGACGACCCGATATCTGTTGACAATAGAACAAACTTTTGATATTATTGATTTATCAAATATGCTTGAGGTTTATAATGAAATTAGTAAATATAACGGAAGAAAATATTTCTTTTTATCAACAGTTTGAAAATTGTTACTACGAGAATTTGTCAATGTATTTATCACGCATTTATCCTGATAATAATTTTGTCATTAAATGGTGCTATATTAATGAAAATGATGAAAATATAGGCAGTATTTGGCTTGAAAAAGTTGATGAAAATATATTGAAATTAGGCGTATTTATTGCTGATAAAAAGTATAGAAATAAGGGACTGGGAACTTTGGCAATTAAAGAGATGCTTGATTTTGCAAAACTTAACAATTATAAATCTGTTACACTTAATGTCAGAGTAGAAAACCATAGAGCTTTTAATACTTATCAAAACCTCGGCTTTAAGAAAATAAAGCAGTATGTAAAAAATAATGGTGTTGAAGTAATTTCAATGCTTTATGAATTATAAGATGTGGGGAAAGTATTTTGAATATAAGATTTGCAGAATATGAAGATTACAATTTTATTCTCACGATTGACTGTACGATTAGTGAGGATAAATGGAAAAATTGGACAGATAATCTGCAAGTGATTTTAGCTTTCGATGATGAAACATTTTTAGGCTGGTTGCAATACAATTATTTTATCGAAAAATATCCGTTTATTAATCGTTTTTATGTATTTGAAGAATATCAAAATAAAGGTATCGGCACAGCTTTGCTTAATTTCTTTGAAAAAGAAATGAAAATTAAAGACGAAACAAAACTTATGCTTTCAACAGAAAGTGATAATTTAGGTGCTCAAAGATTATATAAAAGATTGGGTTATAAATGTATAGGCAAGTTAGAACTTTATTCTGAGAAAAAGGAAGAATTAATAATGTTAAAAACATTTGATTAGAGGAGAAAATATGTTTAATAAAAATAGAAAATACGAAGAAATTGAGCTTACGAATATGTGTATGATATATGATGACGACGGAAATGTTGTCGTGCAGGACAAGCGTAGCAAGTCTTGGGGCGGTATCACTTTTCCGGGCGGTCATATTGAAAAATGTGAGTCATTTGTTGATTCAGTAATTCGTGAAGTTAAGGAAGAAACGGGGCTTGATATCAAACATCCAAAGCTTTGCGGTATTAAATGGTGGCAGGTTGATAAAAACAGAAGATACATAGTGATTCTCTTTAAAACTAATGAATATTCAGGCAAACTTGAAAGTTCGATTGAGGGTAAATGCTATTGGGCAAAGCTTGATGAACTGCCTAAAATGGATAACTTAGCACCTGATTTTGATAAGATGCTTGAAGTATTTACAAATGATGATGTTCAGGAACATCTGCAATTAAAAGATAACGATAAATGGGTAAGTTTTCTCAAATAATGAGGTGAAATTATGTCAGTTAAATTTTATGACAGTGTTGATGACGCACTTTTAAAGTTTGCAGTAATCGTTACAAAATCAAACGGTAAATGGGTATTTTGTGAACACAAAGAGCGTGAAACATTTGAAGTGCCGGGCGGTCACAGAGAAAAAGGCGAAAATATTATTGATACGGCTAAGCGTGAACTTGTTGAGGAAACAGGTGCAATAGACTTTGAATTGAAGCCTGTTTGTGTTTACTCCGTAACAGAGGATAATAATTTTGACGGCAAGGAAATTTTTGGGCTTCTTTGCTATGCAGAGGTGTCGTCATTCGGTGAAATTCACAGCGAAATGGAAAAGATTATTATTACAGATGATATGCCTGAGAATTGGACATATCCTTTAATTCAGCCACACCTAATTGAAGAATTAGAAAAAAGAAATGTTATTAGTTAATCGGTAATTATTTCCTAAAAACAACAAAGTCGCATCAAACGATGCGACTAATTTTTTTGCCTTATTTCTTTTTTTATTTCTCTAAAACTTTTGTTATAATATTTTCTCAAAAGCCTTTGCGTTTGCCTGTCACACAAGCCAATCATTTGCGAAAGTTTGGAAAGCATTAAATCTTTTTCGTACAAAAAAGCCTGCTCGATTATTGCAAAGCGCTTATCATTTAAGTTGTCATTATTATTAAAATCCACAAAATCACTCGGCAAAAAAATTCTTGTTGTAAGAGTTAACACCTGCATCATCATTCCGGCTATTGCACTTTGATAATCGGGTGCTTTTTCTTTATATTCTTTAAGAATATTTTTTGCAATGCTGTTATCAATATTTTCAAAATAGCAAAAATGATTTTCTAAAAATACTTTTCCTGTTGTATTGGCTTTTTCGGTATTTTGAGCCTGAATAAGAATAAAAACATCTTCAACAGGGCTATTTTTATTAAAATCTTGAGAGTGGTAAACATTAGGACCGGTTATGAAAAAATCATTGTTTTTTAATTCAATTGTTTTTTCATCAGTTTTAAGCACACCTTTGCCGTTTGTTATAAAATGCAGTTCATAACAATTTTTAGCGTGAGCGTGCCTTGGTATGGTTTGACCAAGTTTGCCGCCGCCTAAATCAGTAATGCTGAAATTAATATTATTCCAACTGAATTTAATCATAGTATCACCGATTTTATTTTATCATAATGCGACATTAAAGTAAAGTATATGTCGTGTTTGCATAATTTTAATGTGATATAATTTATCTGAGGTGAGTTTATGAATAAATATGTTAAAAAGGTGATAAGCGTTGCTCTTGCGGGAATATTTACTTTTTCTCTCGCATCTTGCAGTAATAACGCATCATCAAATGAAAGCGATATTAAATCTCTTTTTACCGATACATCCAAAATATCTTTCAGCAAAGATTATACAGAACTTAAAGCCGACAAAAGAAATAAAACGAAAAGTTGGCGGCAGGGTATGGTGTCGGGCAACGGACTTCAAGGTTTTATAACAAGCGGCAGTCCGTACAGCGATACCTTCATTCTCCAAAATATGCACTTTATTATGCCAAATGAAAATCAGCGTACCTGCCCTGAAACTTTTGACGAACTTGAAACTGTTAAGCAAAGCATAGTTAAAGGCGAAGACATTACAGACGACGCAAGCTATGATGATGTTTACCGTTATCATCCGGGCGGTCAGCTTCGCTTAACTTTTGATAAGAAAAATGGCAAAAACTATGTTCGCTATACAGATTATGAAACTTCTCAGGTCGGCGTTAAATTTACCGATAAAAACGGAACTTGGAGCCGAACTTCGTTCACATCAATGGTTGACGGAGTGGTTGTTACAAAGCTTGATAAATCGTCAACAGGCGCTAAGCTTAATTTGACCCTTTCGTTTGATGACCTTTCATCGATGGCAAATTTTGGCGACAGTGATGAAAATAATATGAAGTATACAAAAGTGACGGACGATAACGCAAATTATCTTTCACTCGTTGCGCACTATCCTAATTATGAAAAAAGTGAGCTTAAAAACGGCGGATATGCAACTGTTACTTATGTTGTAACTAACGGCGGCAGTAAAGAAAAAGTTGCGCTTGATAAAAATATTGATGAAAGTCAATTTTGCGGCGAAAATACGGGTGTTAAAATTACGGACGCCGACAGTGTTTACCTCTTAACCGTAAGCGAACGCACCTATGATATGGGCGATATTAACGATTTTGAAAATCAAAAAGAATTTGAACTTGTTAATAACTGCGTTTCTGCTCTTAAAAATGTTGCTGAAAAATATAATGACAAATCAGGCTTTAATTATGATTTAGCGCTTGAAAATCATCTTGCAATTTATCAGCCGCAGTTTGACAATGTAACTCTCACTTTAGGCGAAGACAATTTTGATTCCAACGAAAAACTTTTAAAGAAACAAAAGGGGAAGAAAGAAATCAACTCAGCTTTGGCTCAGCGTACATATTACGCAGGCAGATATGCTTATCTTTGCTGTGCAGGATATTCAACAAGCCGTCTTTACGGTATGTGGACGGGTGAGTTTAACACAGGTTGGGGAAGCAAGTATACAATGGACGCAAATGTTAACTTGCAAACTTCTTCAATGAACACGAACAATATGTCGAGCACACCTATCGGCTATGCATATTTCATTTTACGACAGCTTCCTGACTGGGAAGAAAATGCTTATGCAACTCACGGCTTTAAAAATGCTATTCAGGCGCCGGTTAATACCGACGGCGATAAGGCTGTAATTACAGAAACTTGCTATCCATATCCGTTTAGATATTGGAATGCCGGTACTTCTTGGATGATTAATCCGCTTTATGAAACACTTCTTTCATACGGCAATATTAACATTCCTTTAAGCGATGAATTTAACCTTGATAATCTTAAATCTGTTCTTTCAATAACTGATAAAGAGCTTACAGACGCTCAAATAAAAGAGATTAAGGACAGAGGATATTTAAGACTTGAAGAAGATATACTTTATCCGCTTCTTGTTAAAAGTGCAAACTATTGGGCACAGCTTATGACACCGGAATACTATACATCAAAAGACGGTTCTATCCACTACGAAAAGGGCAAAACTCAGCTTAATGACGGTGAAACATATTGCATTTTGCCGAGTTATTCCCCGGAAAATAACCCGTCGAATTATCCAAGTCCGTCAGACGTTAACTGCGCTATTGATATTTCGGCTTGCCGTGATAATATCGAAATGCTTGTAAAAGTAATGAATGATGTTGACCCGAGCGCCGACACAAGCAAGTGGACTGAACTTGAAAACAATTTGCCACCTTATCTTTATGATGAAACCGGTGCACTTAAAGAATGGGCGACCACCTCGTTTGAAGAAAATAACGAGCATCGCCATTTAAGCCACTTGTACGGTGTTTGGCCGCTGTTTGAAACTCAGGGAAATGATGAACTTACCAAAGCTTGCGAGCAGGCTATCGCAAACAGGCAAAGTGAAAACGAAGCTTCGCATGCACTCGTTCACCGCAGTCTTATTGCCGCAAGACTTAAAGATTCATCAAGTCTTACAGATGCGCTTGTTAACCTTATGAACCATAAAATAAGATATGATTCGTTAATGACAAATCACGACTATGACCAAGGCAGCTGCTATTGTACCGACTTTGCTATCGGCTATCTTGGTATAATCAATGAAGGGCTTGTTTATTCGTATAACAGTGATATTGAGCTTCTTCCGGCTCTTCCGACTTCAGGTTTTGAATCGGGTACGATGACTGGAATTAAAACAAGAAATCGTGCTACCGTTACCGAACTTGAATGGAGTGACAGCGGTAAATCGGTATCAGTTGTAATCACTTCCGATATTGACCAAACTCTTAATATCACTGCAAACGGCACTTCTCAAACTGTTGAATTTAAAGCAGGGGAAAGCAAGTCAATTACATTTTAATAAGTGATATAAAACAGCTCTTAGTTTTTTCTAAGAGTTGTTTTTTATACATTTGCATCAAATTATAAAAAATATCATAAAATATTAAAAAAAATCTTGACAAATGAACGGTTGTTCAACTATAATACAGATAGAACAGTTGAGCAGATGTTCAACTGTTGCAAATAATTAAATAACTGAAAGGATAAATTATTATGAAAAAGACTTATGGTATTGAGGTAGACTGTGTAAACTGTGCCGCGAAAATGGAGGAAGCTGCAAACAAAACCGCAGGCGTTTCAAACGCAGTTGTTTCATTTATGACCCAAAAGATGAAAGTTGAATTTGACGAGGGAGCAGATGAAAAATCTGTTATGAAGCAAGTTCTTAAAAATTGCAGGAAAGTTGAGGACGATTGCGAAATCTACTTTTAATGAGGTGGTATTATGACAAAGAAACAAAAGAAAGTTCTTTACAGAATTATTGCTTCAATCGTTTTGCTTGTTGCAATAATTGTGCTGACAAAATTTGTTACGCTTAACAAATGGGTTGAACTTCTGCTTTATCTCGTTCCGTATTTTGTAATTGGCTATGACATTCTTAAAAAAGCTGTTAAGGGAATATTTAAAGGTCAGGTTTTTGACGAAAATTTCCTTATGGCAGTCGCTACTGTCGGTGCTGTTGCACTCGGCGATTATAAAGAAGGCGTAGCCGTAATGCTCTTTTACCAAATCGGTGAGCTTTTCCAAAGCGTTGCTGTTGGCAAGAGTAGGAAAAATATTACATCTTTAATGGATATCAGACCCGATTACGCTAATGTTGAAGTTGACGGTAAGTTTGAAAAAGTTGACCCTGACGATGTAGAAATCGGAACAGAGATTGTTGTTAACCCGGGTGAAAAAGTTCCTATCGACGGTGTTGTTACTCTCGGTGATTCTACTCTTAACACAAGTGCACTTACAGGTGAAAGCGTACCGAGGTCGGTAAAAGTCGGTGATGAAATTATCAGCGGTTGCATTAACCTTACAGGTGTACTTAGAATAAAAACCACTAAAGAATTTGGTGATTCAACAGTTTCTAAAATTCTTGACCTTGTTGAAAATTCAAGTATGAAGAAGTCAAGAAGTGAAAACTTTATCACAAAATTCGCAAAGTATTATACTCCTGCTGTTTGCGGCGGTGCTCTTATACTTGCAATTCTTCCGCCGATTATCAGGCTTCTTATGGGTGATAGTGCAATGTGGAGTGATTGGATAATTCGTGCTCTCACATTTCTTGTTATCAGTTGCCCTTGTGCACTTGTAATTTCTATTCCGCTCAGCTTCTTTGCTGGTATCGGTTGTGCATCTGCAAACGGCGTGCTTGTTAAAGGTTCAAACTACCTTGAAGCACTTTCGGATACCGAATATGTCGTATTTGATAAAACAGGTACTCTTACAAAAGGTGTATTTGAGGTGACAGGCATTTATCCGTCAAATGGTTTTGATAAAGATTCGCTTATTCGCCTTGCCGCATTTTCCGAAAGTGCTTCGAACCATCCTATAAGCGTAAGCCTTAAAAAGAATTATCGCAAGGAAATCAATCTTGACAAAGTTTCCGATATTGAAGAAATAGCAGGTCACGGTGTTTCCGCTCTTGTTGACGGTAAAAGAGTATTTGCCGGTAACCTTAAACTTATGAAAAAGGAAAATGTTACAGTTGATGACGAACACAATGAGGGTACGGTAGTTTATGTATCCTGTGACGGTCAGTATGCAGGCTGTATAGTTATTTCCGATGTTGTTAAGGAAAATTCAAAGAAAGCTATTACAAGCCTTAAAAAGTCCGGTATTAAAAAGACTGTTATGCTTACGGGTGACTCTGCAAAGACTGCAAGCAGGGTAGCTGAAAACCTCGGTCTTGACGAATACCACGCAGAGCTTTTACCTGCCGATAAAGTTGACTGGGTAGAAAAACTTTTGGCTGAAAAATCACCGAAGAAGAAACTTGCGTTCGTCGGTGACGGTATCAATGACGCACCTGTTTTGTCCCGCGCCGATATAGGTATTGCAATGGGCGCGCTCGGTTCAGATGCCGCTATTGAAGCTGCCGATATAGTTCTTATGGACGATGACCCGTCGAAGATTGCTTTGGCTCGTAAAATTTCAGTCCATACACTCAAAATTGTTAAGGAAAATATTTGGTTTGCGCTTTTGGTTAAAGCGGTTTGCCTTATTCTCGGTGCTCTCGGTATCGCAGGTATGTGGCTTGCAATCTTCGCCGATGTCGGCGTAATGGTTATCGCGGTTCTTAACGCAATTCGCGCATTAAAACTTAAATAATTTATCATTTTAGGCTCTCCTAAACTTTTTGTTTGGGGGAGCTTTTCATATTTTATACATGTTTTGTTCATATTCATATTGACAAATATGGCCAATACCCATATAATACTGTTATATAATGTAAACTTGTGTCTTTCACCCTGAAATAAAAGCCTTTTACCCTGCTTCTATTGTATTTTACATAATTTTACATTAAAATATACTAAAATTTATCTTTGAGTAGAAACTCTGATGAAAAAAGTAATTTCTGTCATTCTTTCAACAATTATTTTAATCAGATCTGTTTTGTGCGTTGATTTGTCTGCAATGGCTAATCAAATTAATATCACTAACAGAGCCGAGTGGTTGTCGCAACTTGTTAAGACATTTGATATGACCGTTGAAACCGATAATTATCCCGATAACTATTTTTACGACTTGTCGGACGATTCACCTTATTATAGGGATATTCTTGTCGCTACCGAATTCGGTGTTGTTGATGTTGAAGCGGGTGACCCGGTTAACCCTGAGGGTGAAGTTACCCGTGAATTTGCCGCGCAAACTCTCAATTTCTGCTTAAAATATGTTCTTTGATAAGGACGATGATTTTGAGTATTCTTTTGCCGACTATGAGCAGTGCGAATATCCTGACGATGACCAAATTGCTGTTGACCACGGCTGGTTTGAACTTGACGAAAACAATAATTTCTGCCCTAATCAAACCGCAACTCTTGACGAAGCGGAAATTATGATTGATGAAGCTAAAGAAACTATTAAAGCAGATGAAGTTGACGAACATTATGAAAGCACTTTTGAATACCAAATAGGTGTTGTTGAAGTTGATAGAGATTCTTCATTTGAATTTGTAGATGATAATAATCTTGTTCTTTATGATACAAGCTACGATATTAAAAACGGTACTTCTTTTGTAGTTTATGTTAACGAAATTCCTGTAACATATACCGCAAAAAATGTTACTAAAGAGAGTGATTGCCTTAAAATCGAATGTGTAGACCCTGAAAATAAGGACGATATAAGGACGATATAATTAAAAATGTCGATATGCAGGCTGTTTCTCAAATTTCTACCGAAGATTTTGTTCTGGGCAAAGGCTTTGAGGTTGTTGACGAGCCTCAAACTCAGTCTGCAAGGTTTAAGTCGGAAAAGTTCAGCATTAAACTTAAAGCTAATTTAGCTCTCCCTGTAGGTAATTCTGTTGAGTTTAATGTAACGCTCAAAAATATTGTTCTTTCATCAAAGTATAACACCGATAATGATTCTTTTGAAGCAAAGTTGGATTTTGACTATTCTTTCAATTTTAAGGGTCAGTTCAGTTCTGTTGCCGCTATTTAGGACGCTCTTGACGATTTTGACTCTATCGGTGAAATTCCTATTGCGGGCGTCGGCTATTTCTCATTTGCGCCTGAATTCGATATTACGGGCAGTATTACCCATTCCAACTCTTATTCCGCAACTATCGGCTGTACTTATGACGCTAAGGGTTTGCACAATATCACTTCGTTTAAGAAAAAAGCTTCACCATTACCTTTGAGGGCGCAGTTAAACTCGGTCTTAAGGCAGAAGTCGGCGTAAAAATTCTTATTGCAAAAGTCGGCTTCTATGCTTCAATCGGTGTAACGGCTAAGGGTACTGCCTCAACCAATAAAAATGCCCAAACAGGTGAGGAACTTTATTGCCTCAGCCTTGACGCATATCTCTATTTCAATTTGGGCGTTGAATTAATGCTTGGTTTCGGTCCTCTTTCTACAGGTGTTGAATTTGAATACGAAGTATTCGACAAAAAGAACAGCCCGATAAAACTTAATTTCCACCTTGAAAACGGCAAATCGGTCCCTGCTTGTACCGCCAATTCGCCAAATAAGCAAAAGTATGTAACCAAAGATTCAAAATACGGCTCAGTTACCGAAAATGACGGAAGCGATATTGTTAAAACTTCTGATTTTACATTGCATATAATTTCAAGTGGCGCTGCTGTTGAATATTATACAGGTACGGCTACGAATGTTGATATTCCGACTTATATTAGTGGTTACAAAGTAGTAGCAATAGGCTGAGGATCATCTGTATTTAATAATGCCAAAAATATAAAAAGAGTAACAATACCTGATACAGTAACAAGTATCAATCAATACGCTTTTTCCGGTTGTGAAAATTTATCTAAAATTACATTATCAAAAAATTTAAAGAATATTGGAGTTTGTGCATTTATGGACTGTTTAAGTTTGACAAATGTAGTTATTCCTGACAATGTAACAAATATTGGAGATTCTGCATTTAATTCTTGCAAAAGTCTAACAAGTATAACTATTCCTAATAATGTTACAAATATTGGCGAAAGAGTTTTTAATAAATGTTCTGAATTGACAAGTATTAATGTTAAAAGTAGTAATAGTTATTATTCATCCGAAAACGGTGTATTGTTTGATAAGAATAAAACTAAGCTTATAGAATACCCTGCTGGAAATAAAAGAATATCATATAATATTCCAGATAGTGTAACATATATTGGAAATGCTGCCTTTATTTCCTGCACAAATTTAACAAGTGTAACAATACCCAATAGTGTAACGTATATTGGAGATTCTGCATTTTCAGATTGCTCTAATTTGATATCAATAATAATACCTGAGAGTGTTACAAGTATAGGAAAATATGCATTCTATAATTGCACCGGCTTAAAAAGTGCATCAGCATATTTTGTTAGTTATTATACCTTTGCTAATTGTACTAGTTTAAAAAGTGTATCAATTCTTGGTGGCAGTGTTGGAAGTTATGGCTTTTTTAATTGCACTAGTTTAGAGAATGTAACAATTCCCGAAGGTGCAAAATGTATTGGTAGAGCTGCATTTGGTTACTGTAAAAATTTAGTGAGTATTAATTTACCAAATACATTGCACGAAATCGGATATGATGCTTTTGAGTATTGTGACAATTTTAGAAACATTTATTAGTGATGAGCAAAACGAAAGAAAAAAGTAAGAAAAAACAGTAAAGCAAGCAAC
>CAVKLC010000007.1:0-60362 GCA_963657005.1 bacterium
AGTTGCTTGCTTTACTGTTTTTTCTTACTTTTTTCTTTCGTTTTGCTCATCACTATTTAACTGTAATTAATATAGATTAATAAGTGATAATTGTCAACTGTTTATTTTTATCAATGCTCGCAAGCGCAATTTCACTCAGTTTAATTTCACGATTTTGAATCATCTTTTTAAGTTCATTTTTGCTCACTTTGCTTTTTTCTAACTCTTTTTCAACAAACTCTCCGTCAAGAACGACATCATATGAAAGGCTCTCTTTTTTCGGTGCAAAGTTAAAATCTTTTGGGTTAAGCGGTCTTTTAAGCGGGGTCGGCATAAAACTGATGTTGCCTGTAATTTCCATAATTGCAAAGTCAATATCGGCAAGGTTAAAATATCCGTTTGCCCTTGCACTTGCGATTAAATCGTCAATATCAATTTTGGCTTTTTTCATATTCTTTTTGATTATTTTGCCGTTTTGCATAATGATTATCGCTTCGCCTGAAATAAATCGCCTTGCCTTAATACTTTTTTGCGTAATGACTGACAGAAGTACGCCGATTATCGCCCAAACAGCCATAGCCATTATCCCTTTCCACCATTCAAGGTCAAGATTTGTGGACATCTCGGCGGCAATAGAACCGATTGTTATTCCTATAACATAGTCAAAAAAACTCATTTCGTTTATCTGCCTGAAACCCATTAACTTCGTCAGCAAAAATAAAACAACCATAGCAACGACCGACAGTATTATTATCTTAGCAAATTCCATATTATCACCGTTACTATTTTGCGCAGATATTTTTAATTTATAAATCAAAAAACGGCAGGTAAAACCCACCGTTTTGAAAGAATTAAAAATCTTATTTGATAACAGTTGCGATTGTGTTAGGTGCCATACCTGCTGCATTTGCCTCATCTGTATCAATATGCATTGCAAGTGCATAAGAATCTGAAACTCTTACTACTACATCGCCGAAAGTAAGGTTTCTGCCGTTTGATGTAGGAATTTCAACCGATACAATTTGACCGTTTTCAAGACCCATCTTTTCAGCGTCGGCAGTAGTTGCGTGAATATGTCTTTTAGCGGCAATAACGCCTTTTTCAATTTCGATTTCGCCTGCAGGACCGACAAGCTTGCAACTGCCTGAACCCTCAAGGTCACCGCTCTCTCTTACAGGAGCAGTAACGCCGATTGAACGGGCGTCTGTGAGTGAAAGCTCAACCTGAGTCTCTTTTCTGCAAGGACCGAGGATAGAAACAGCAGGGAATTCGCTCTTAGCGCCTACTACTCTGACTCTCTCATTACTTGCAAATTGACCAGGCTGTGAAAGTTCCTTTTTAACTGTAAGCTCATAGCCTTTGCCGAAAAGTGTTTCCAAATCTTCCTTTGAAAGGTGAACATGTCTTGCTGAAATTTCAACTAAAACTTTGTTTTCCATATGTAAATCTCCTTAAATCATACACGCACCGATGGGTGCATTTTTATCATATATATTTTATACCTATTTTCGTTGTATTTCAACCATAAATTTGATATAATAGCAGTGGTGATGAAAAATGACATTAGACGAACTTGAAATTAAATGTAAAAATTGCACAAAATGTGACTTGTGCGAGGGTAGGACAAACCTTGTTTTCGGCGTTGGAAAAAAAGATGCCGACATTATGCTTATCGGCGAAGGACCGGGCGAAAACGAGGACTTACAGGGTCAGCCTTTTGTTGGCAGGTCGGGTCAGCTTCTTGATAAATTCCTTGCAAGCGTTGACCTTTCCAGGGATAAAAATGTTTATATCGCGAATATGGTTAAGTGCCGCCCGCCTAAAAATCGCGACCCCAAGCCGGAGGAGCAGGATATGTGCATTAACTGGCTCAGGGAACAGTTCAAAATTATCAAACCCAAAATTGTTGTTTGCGTAGGTAGAATTTCAGCTCAAAGGCTGATTGACAAAAATTTTAAGGTTACTAAAGAGCACGGTCAGTTTATTGATAAAAACGGTACGCTCTTTATGGGCACCTACCACCCTGCCGCAATCTTGCGCAACCCGAATAATAAAGAACTTGCTTTTGCCGACTGGCTCGCACTCAGAGATAAAATTAATGAACTGGGTATAGAAATATAAAATCGATTTAAAAAAGAGCATTCTCAAACGAGAACGCTCTTTTCTTTATGTATTCACTTATATATTGACTGTCAGAATACTTTTTTCTCTGATTTTAATTCAGGTAATTTTTCAGGTGTGTACATACCGTATTTAACCTTTTTCTTGTTCCAATCATAGTATGCATAACCGACTTTTTTATCCGAACGAACCATTGCACCGTAGCTGTTCTTTGCACCGTAATCAAGAATTATTGTAGGTGAGCCGTCTGGGTCATAACCCCTCCAGATATGATAAATCTTCATAGAGTCAGGGTCTTTAAGATTATCTTTAATTTTTGACTTTGTTTTCTTTAAAAGTGTGTCATAGCTTACCGCAAGAACATCAACGGTATACTTGGTTTTGCCGCTTTTGTATGTAAGTGTTGTTTTGCCGGTCTTTTTAGCTTTAACCTTATTGCCTACAACCGAAGCAACGAAAGAATCGCCCGACTTCCATTTTACTTTCTTTCCGTTAACAGTCGGCAAATTTTTAGACGAGCCGGTAAATATCTGATAATATGTATTATTTACGATAACATCGAATTTTGTACTTGCTCCGCCGTTAACCTTTACTTTTACTGTGGTTTTACCCATACCCTTGCCTTTTACAGTACCGTATTTGTCAACAGTGGCAATCTTTTTGTTTGAAGAAGTCCAAGTTTCCTTAGAGACAAGAGCGTTTTTAGTCTTTATATCATAATAAAGTCCTGCATAGTATCCCAAAGAAATCTTAACTGTTTTTGGGTTTGCAGCTATTTTTTTAGGCGTTGCGGTTGAATCGACTATTTTAAACGAATAGTTGATAGTAGGAATAGTTGGAGCCGGAGGGGCAGGTACGGTTGCTCTGATATATTCATCAAAAGAGTCATACTCGTAAAAATGATTATCAAAATAGTCGTCATAATAATTATCATCGTAATAAAATTGGTCATAATAGTCATCGTAGTAATCATCATAATCGTCATCGTCATATAAATCATACTTAGGACCTACAATATAAACTTTATATGAACCGGAATAAAGGTAGAATTTTTCACTGTAAGACTTACTTGTCTTATTAACATATGAATAATAATCTTCGCCGTCCTTATCGCCTAAGTCTTCACAACCCGGAAAATATTCGCTTTCTTTGTCAACAATTACGAAAGTCAACTTTGAAGATGAAGAAAAAGACGCTGTTACATATCTCGGTTTATCCAAAGTAAACTCATAATAATAGTAATCATTATCTTTGATGGAATCTGAATCGTTGCAAATTGTTTTATCAGCCGCATAAGCAGTGGTTGAAAAAGCAAAAAGCGAGGTGAACACTAAAATTAATGATAAAATTGAGCAAAGTATTTTTTTATTTTTACTCCTCCTTAAAAATTTGTTAATATAATTTTAACATTATAAAAGTAGATTGTCAATCAAATTTGTTATAATTAAAAACAGAAAGCGAGTGATATTTATGTCCGACTGGAATTCCAATCAATATATGAAATTTGCGAAAGAAAGAACGCAGCCGTCAAAGGACCTTGTGGCAAGGCTTTGCGACATTGAACCCGGTCGCATACTCGACCTCGGTTGCGGACCCGGAAACAGCACGCAGGCTCTCAAAAACAGGTTTAATAATGCTGAAATCATCGGTGTTGACGCATCGGAAAATATGCTTGAAAAAGCAAGAAACGAACATCCCGACCTTAAATTTGAAAAATGTTTTTTGCCGCAAGGGCTTGAAAACATTGACGGCAAGTTTGATTTGATTTTTTCAAACGCTTGTATTCACTGGATACCGGAGCAAAGAGAACTTTTAACCGCCTGCGAAAATAAACTTAATGAAAACGGCACTCTTGCGGTTCAAATACCTTTCATTCAAAATGCACCGTTTTACAAAATACTTTACAAACTTGTTGACGAAAAGTGGACGAATTTAAAATCTATAAAAAATTTCCACAACCTTTTGCCTGAAGAATACTATGACCTTTTGGGTGAACTCGGCTTTGACTTCGACATTTGGGACACTACATATTATCACACCGTTTCATCGCATATGGGTGTGATTGAGTGGTACAAGGGAAGCGGTTTAAGACCGTATTTGGAAGCGCTTGAAAGCGAAGAAGAAAAGAACGAATTCATCTCAGATTTGCTCGGCATTATTAAAAATACATACCCGCCACAGCAAAACGGAAACATAATTTTAAAAATGCCGAGAGTATTTTTTACAGCGCATAAATAAAGAAAAAACGGCCGTCTCACTAAATTTGTGAGACAGCCGTTTTTATATTTTCCTATCCTTGAAATAATAAATCTTATCGTGTTCGTTTATTTCACGCAAAACCTTGCAAGGGTTTCCGACTGCAACAACATTTGCCGGCACATCTTTTGTAACAATACTGCCTGCGCCGATAACGGAATTATCGCCTATTGTGACGCCCGGAAGAATAATCGCACCTGCGCCTATCCAAACATTTTTGCCGATATGAACATCAATATTAAACTGATATGCCTTTTCCCTAAGTTCAGGCAAAACGGGATGACCTGCCGTAGCAATAGTAACATTAGGACCAATCATAGTTGAATCGCCGATATAAACATTGCCGTCGTCAACAACAGTCAAATTAAAATTAGCGTAAACATTACTGCCGATATGAATATGAGCGCCGCCCCAATTAGCATAAAACGGAGGCTGAAAAAAACAGTTTTCACCGCATTCGGCAAGCATAAGGTGCAAAAGTTCTTCAATTCTTTCCTCATCACCCAAGCCGAGGGTATTATACTCTTTCATATAATTTGCAAGACCTGTTTGCTCATTCATTATTTCATCAACAGTCGGGTCATAAATCATACCCGCAAGCATTTTTTCCTTTTCAGTCATTAGTTTTGTTCCTTTCATATTCTTTTTCTATCCAAGCCATAAGAAGATTGACTATTTTTTCTTGCTGAAGCGGGGTAAGTTCCCTGCCCTTAGGCACTTTGTACCACTTTTCAAGGCAACCGCGGCAACAGCAGGCGCAAGCGTGCTGAGCGATAAAAACGGGATGATTTTTCATCGGGGTTTGCTTGCCGTCATTTGGAATGAAAGCAGGCGCAAGATTTTTCTTTATAAAATCATTTGCGTGGCTTCTGATTTTTTCCATACCCTTTTCGTCGATATAGTCAATATCTTTTTGCTTTAAATGAAAAGACGAGCGAAATTTTGATTTTGAAAGTTTTTCAAGCGCATCGTCAACCGTTTGCATAATACCACCTAAGAAAATAAGACTGCCCGATTGCTCGAACAGCCTTATTATACCAAAAATTACATTGTAAGTTCAAGTGACTTTGAATCAACTTCCGCAAGAATTTTTTCAACAAATTCATCAACAGTCATTGCGCCCTTGTCTCCGCCTGAACGGGTACGAAGCGATACTGTATTATTTTCAATATCCTTATCGCCTGCAAGAAGCATATAAGGTACTTTTTCAAGCTGAGCCTGACGAATCTTGAAGCCGATTTTTTCGCTTCTGTCGTCAATCTCACAGCGAATACCCTTTGCTTCAAGCTGATTTTTAACTTCAGCAAGATAGTCATAATGACGGTCTGCAATAGGAAGAAGTTTAACCTGAACAGGGGCAAGCCAAGTTGGAAATGCGCCTGCATACTTTTCAATAAGATAAGCAAGTGTACGCTCGTAACAGCCGATTGAAGTTCTGTGAATAATATAAGGGTTCTTCTTTGTGCCGTCCTTGTCAACATATTCCATACCGAACTTTTCAGCAAGCATTTGGTCAATTTGAATTGTGATAAGTGTATCTTCCTTGCCGTATACATTTCTAATCTGAATATCAAGCTTAGGACCGTAGAATGCAGCTTCGCCGATACCGATTTTGTAATCAACGCCGAGATCGTCAAGAATATTTTTCATCTTTGACTGAGCTTCATCCCACTGTTCCTCGGTGCCGATATACTTTTCACGGTCGTTAGGGTCCCACTGAGAAAATCTGAATGAAGCGTCCTCATAAAGACCGAGAGTTTTGAGCATAAATGTTGCAAGTTCAAGGCAACTTCTGAATTCATCTTCAAGCTGCTCAGGAGTACACATAAGGTGACCCTCACTGATTGTAAACTGACGAACACGGATAAGACCGTGCATTTCGCCGGATGCTTCGTTACGGAAAAGAGTTGAAGTTTCATCATATCTGAGCGGCAAATCACGATATGAACGCGCTCTGTTAAGATAAGCCTGATACTGGAACGGACAAGTCATAGGACGAAGCGCAAATACTTCCTTATCCTTTTCCTCGTCACCTAAAACGAACATACCGTCCTTGTAGTGGTCCCAGTGACCTGAAATTTTATAAAGGTCCGACTTAGCCATAAGAGGAGTTTTTGTAAGCTGCCAACCTCTCCTTGCTTCCTCATCTTCAACAAAACGCTGAAGAATTTGGATAATCTTTGTACCCTTTGGTAAAAGGATAGGCAAACCCTGACCGATATAGTCAACAGTTGTGAAAAGTTCAAGCTCACGACCGAGTTTATTATGGTCACGCTTCTTAGCTTCTTCAAGCATATTAAGATATTCTTCGAGCATTGAAGCCTTAGGGAATGCGATACCGTAAACACGGCAGAGCATTTTATTTTTCTCATCGCCGCGCCAGTAAGCACCTGTGCAGTTAGTAAGCTTAAATGCCTTAATAACTTTCATTTCAGGGATGTGAGGACCTGCGCAAAGCTCGGTAAACTCACCCTGCTTATAAAAGCTGATAGGCTCGCCCTTAGCTGCGTGCTCGTTAATAAGTTCAACTTTATAAGGCTCATCCTTTTCTTCCATAAGCTTAATTGCTTCTTCAACAGGAAGTTCAAACTTTTCAATAGGATAATTTTCCTTAATAATAGCTTTCATTTCTTTTTCTATTTTATCAAGGTCATCCTGAGTAAAGTGAGTATCAATGTCAAAATCGTAATAAAAACCGTTTTCAATAGCAGGACCGATAGTAAGCTTAGCATTTGGATAAAGCCTCTTTACAGCCTGAGCCATAACATGAGAAGCTGTATGGTTAAATGCTTTCTTGCCGTCCTCGTCGTCAAATGTGAGAACTTCAAAATCGCAATCGTGTTCAACTGTTGTACGAAGGTCCGCTACCTTGCCGTTGATAAGAACTGCGCAAGCGTTTCTGTAAAGACCCATTGAAATGTCTTTAGTAATCTCGGCAGCGGTGGTAGGCACACCGTACTCCTTAACACTGCCGTCTTTTAACTTAATAATCATAATGTTTCCCTCCTAAAATAAAAATAAAAAATTCACCCTGATAAAAAATCAGGGTGAATAATAATCCACTGTTCCACCTGAATTGCATAAATAATATGCCACTCATTAGCTCTGTAACGGGAGCGACCGACCGGTATTAGCGGCACTCAAAGGCGGTAAAATGCTTCGCGACTGTGTACTTTCACCAAACGCACACTCTCTGCAAGGCGTTGAAAAGCAAATCATGTCCTTCTCATCGATTTGAGTTCATTCTAACACTAAAGAAAAATATTGTCAACACATTTTTGTCCCGATGTCGCATAAACACTCACTTTTTTCACGCTTTGGGTATTTTGGAGTTAACAATATGTATATTTTTGTTTTATTTAACCTTGACAGATACAAGATATAGGTGTATATTATTAGATAAGTTTTACATATTGTTATGTCTTTTTGTATGACTTTTAGTAAAATTTGCATTATAAACTGTACCTTTTCTGATGGTAAATTTCGAGAAATAATGAAATTAAAATTAACAAAAGAAGGAGGTGCTGTTTGATAAATGAGTAGTGTTATTATACCGATTATCGTCGGTTTGATATGTGCAATAATTTTTGGCGTTTTAGGCTTCGTTCTCGGCAGCGAACACCGCAGAAAAACGAGTGAAAAAGAGATTGGTTCTGCCACTCAGCAAGCCACAAAAATTATCAATAACGCTTTAACCGAGGCTGAAGCTACAAAAAAAGCAAGGCTTGTTGAAGCGAAAGACGAAATACACAAGCTTCGTTGCGACGCGGACAAGGAAATTCGCGAAAGAAGAAGCGAAGTACAAAAGCAGGAAAATCGTTTAACTCAGAGAGAAGAATATCTTGATAAAAGAGCAGATTCTCTTGAAAAGAAAAATGAAAATATCAGCCACAAGCAAAAACAGCTTGATGACAAGCTACTCGAAATCGACGGCATCAAGAAAAGCCAGTTTGATATGCTTGAACGCATTTCAGGTTTAACTCAGGAGCAGGCTAAGGACCAGCTTCTTGCAAACCTTAACGAGCAGTTAGACACTGAAAAAAGCAAGCGTATTCTTGAAAACGAGCAGATGATTAAAGACCAGAGCGAAGTTTTGGCAAAAGAAATCATCTCCACTGCAATTCAGCGTTGCGCGGCAGACCATACAGCTGAAACAACCGTTTCCGTTGTTGCTCTTCCGAGTGATGAAATGAAAGGCAGAATTATCGGTCGTGAGGGCAGAAATATCCGCTCAATCGAAACAATTACCGGTGTTGAACTCATAATTGACGACACGCCGGAAGCTATTACAATCAGTTCTTTTGACCCCGTCAGGAGGGAGATTGCAAGGCTCACACTTGAACATCTTATTCAGGACGGTCGTATCCACCCTACTAAGATTGAAGAATGCTTTGACAAAGCAACCCGTGAAGTTAACGCAACAATTAAGCAAGAGGGGGAAAAAGCCGTTCTTGCAGCTAACTGCGGTCAAATTCATCCTGAACTTGTTAAGCTTCTCGGTAAACTTAAATATCGTACTTCCTACGGTCAAAGCGTGCTCAAGCACTCACTTGAAGTATCGTACATTGCAGGTCTTATGGCTGCCGAACTCGGTGCAGATGAGAAACAGGCAAGGCGTGCCGGTCTTTTGCACGATATAGGCAAAGCGCTTGACCATGAAATGGAAGGTTCTCACATTGCGCTTGGCGTTGAATGGGCTAAGAAATATAAAGAAAATGACGCCATCGTTCACGCTATTGCGGCTCACCACGGTGAAATTGAATGTAAAACAGTTGTGGCCTGCCTCGTTCAGGCTGCCGACGCTGTTTCAGCCGCAAGACCCGGCGCAAGAAGGGAAAACATTGAAAACTATATCAAGCGTTTACAGCAGCTTGAAGAAATTTCCACAAGCTTTGACGGCGTTGAAAGAGCGTATGCAATTCAGGCAGGTCGTGAAGTAAGAGTTATGGTTAAACCTGAAATTATCAACGATGCAAGAATGCCTTACATCGCTCACGAAATTGCGCAGAAGATTGAAAGCGAAATGGAATATCCGGGACAGATTAAGGTTAATATTATCAGAGAATCGAGAGCTTCGGATATAGCAAAATAAGAAATTTGAAGCCGATTTTTTGAATCGGCTTCTTTTTTATAATTCTTTCGACAGAAAAGACTATTTTTTTCAAAGGAGAACAGTTATGATTAAGCATATTGTATGTTTCAAGCTCAAAGATAACAGCTTGGAAGAATGTGAAAAGGCAGCAAATATTTTAAAATCAATGGACGGCAATGTACCTCTGCTTCGCAGTATTGAGGTAGGTGTAGACTTTCTTCATTCACCCCGTTCATACGACATCATTTTGCAGGTTACTCTTGATGACGCAAAAGCGCTTGACGAGTACCAAAAGGATGAATATCATTGTTCGGTAGTTAAAAAGCATATGCACTCTGTTGCTGAAACTTCGGTAGCTATTGATTACGAATTATAATTTGATTTAACTTGCAGGCGGTCTTTTTTCAAAGGTCGCCTGTTTTTCTTTTTATATATTATATATAAAAAGGGTGAACATATTTTGGTAAGTATTTCGTTTGACAAGTATTAACAGTATTGATATAATATATTTATATACTATTAATATAGGAGTTAATATATTCGGAGGTATATATGGAAGAAAACAGAGAAATTGAAATTGATTTAAAAAAAATATTTACAATGCTCAAAAAGAAAATTGCAATCATAATCGTTGTTGCGCTTATCGGCGCAATTGTTTCTGGCTGTATAACAAACTTTTTGATTAAGCCTAAGTACACATCAAGCGTAAGCTTTTATGTAAACAACAATAATGACAACCTTGTAGGTTCGTCGGGTACTATATCTTCAAGTGACCTTGACGCTTCGGAAAAGCTTGTCAACACATACATAGTTGTTGTTAAAAGTAACACTTTCCTCAGCAAAGTTGCCGACAAGCTCGGTGACGGGCTTACAGCTTCTCAAATCAGGAAGATGATGTCTTGCTCCGCTATTGAAGACACTCTTGCCTTTCAGGTTAACATAACAAATACTAACCCTGAGCTTGCGGCTGAAATTGCGAACACCGTTGCAGAGCTCAGCCCGCAGGAAATTGTAAGAGTTCTTAAAGTCGGCGGCGTTGAAGTTATCGACTACGCAAGCGTTCCGGTTAAGCCGTCGTCACCTAATTTGAAGAAAAATATTTTAATCGGCTTTGCGGTTGCCTTTGTTGCCGCATTTGCAGTTTGCTTTATTAAGGAATTGTTTGACACAAGAATTATGAGCGAAAGCGATTTAACAAGAGATTTTGATATTCCTGTTATCGGCACGGTTCCGAGGTTGGTTCCTATTGACGACAAGAAAGAAGTTTCTTCAGGCGCTACTATGGAACAAATTGCAAACCAAATCAAGAAAGGAGAATAATTATGGCACTCGGTAAGCAAAAAAAGAATGAAAACAAAGCATCACATTTTACAAAAGACGACCAGAAAAAAATACTCTGCCAAGCTTCTCCTTTTGTAGTTAAAGAGGCGTACAGTTCAATTCGTACAAACCTCCTCTTTTCTCAGCAAGGCGACGAATGTCCGGTATTTATCGTAACAAGTCCTACCGCCAACAACGGCAAGTCTATAAACTCGGTTAATATGGCTATTTCGTTTGCTCAAATGGGCAAAAAAACGCTTTTAATCGATTCTGATATGCGTAACCCTACTCTGCACAGACTTTTCTCGATTCCAGTTAAAAACGGTCTTTCGGAAATACTTGCAGGTCTTACGGACAGCATTACGGTATCAAAAACGGAAATCGAAAATCTTTCGCTCCTCACCGCAGGAAAAATTCCGCCAAACCCGTCTGAACTTTTGGCAAGCGAGAGAACAGATAAGCTTTTGGCTTTTGTTAAACAGCATTACGATTGTGTATTTATCGACACTCCGCCTGTCAACCTCGTTACCGACCCTACCGCTTTTGCAACAAAGAGCACCGGCTACATTATGGTAATAAAATCGGGCGTAACGGATACTCAAAGCACCAAAAGAGCTGTTGACGCACTTCAATCACTCGGTGCAAATATCGTCGGCTTTGTGCTTAATGACGCTATGGAAACAAACGGTATGAAATATTACAGCTACGGCAAATACCGCGGTTACAGGTCTAAGTCAAAGTACGGCTACTACAGTTACAACTACAACTACACTTACAAATAAAATTAAACTAAATCAGGAAGTTTTAGGATGAACAGTCAAAGACGATTTCAGCAAAAGCTTGAATTTACAATAAACTTAATATCGCTTATTCTTTCGCACTGCGTTACATTTCTTGTCTTTGGCGTAATCATCCCGAGAATTGACCCGCATATGAAAAATGACCGAATTGAGTATACTATCATTTTGGCGTTATCTATGATTACGGTGTCAATGTTCTTTTCATCTTCGCTTGACTTAACAACGAGGAACAGGAGTTCGGAATTTGCAAGCACGCTTAGAAACTGTTTTTTGACATACGGTCTTTTCGGCGCACTGCTTATTTTAACTAAAAACCCGCTTATCGACTCCCGTTATCTTTTTATTTCAACTCTTTGTTTTTATGTTGCTTTTTCGCTTATAGGAAGATATTTCTTTAAGCGCTATATGAGGAAAAGCATTTCAAAAAGCAAGTTTGCCACCAGAGTCGGCGTAATTTCAACTTACGAGCGTGCAAACGAGTTTATCCCTAAGCTTAAAGAAAACTGGACTAAAAACATTACTGCCGTTGCGCTTATTGACGCAAGCTTTAATGAAAACGGTTTTATTCTTGAAAACGGAACACCTGTATTTGATGTTTGCGACATTCCGGTTGTTGCCAATATCGAAAGCATAATCGGCTGGATAAGAACGGCAAGCCTTGACGAAATTTACATAAATGTTGAAAATATGAATATGCTCCCAAATGCGAGCGAACTTATTGAAGAACTTGAGGATATGGGTGTTACGGTTAACATTAATATCCCAACTCTTGAAAATCTTCTTGCCGACAGTAAATATAACAATATTAACTGCGTTGTTGAATCTGAATACCCTATGGCTCAGCTTGCACCGACTGTTATTGACCAAAGTAATCTAGCGCTTAAAAGAGCTATTGACATTTTGGGCGGTTTAGTCGGTTCGATTTTGTCGCTTCCGATTATTCTTCTTGTTGCAATTCCGCTAAAAATAGAATCGCCGGGACCGCTTATTTTTAAACAGCAGAGGGTCGGCAAAAACGGCAGAATATTTTATATTTACAAAATTCGCTCAATGTACAAGGATGCGGAGGAGCGAAAAAAAGCTCTTATGGAGCAAAACAAGATGAACGGTCATATGTTTAAAATGGACAATGACCCGAGAATTACAAAAGTGGGCAAATTCATCAGAAAAACAAGTATCGACGAGCTTCCTCAGTTTTGGAATGTTCTTAAAGGGGATATGAGTCTGGTGGGCACAAGACCCCCTACCGTTGATGAATTTGAAAAATATGAGAGCCACCACAAAAGGCGTCTTTCAATGAAACCGGGAATCACCGGCAAATGGCAGGTTTCAGGCAGGTCTGACATTCAAGATTTTGAAGAAGTGGTTAAGCTTGACTGCGAATATATTGACGAATGGTCGCCAATGCTTGATATTCAAATACTTTTCAAAACCGTAGGCGTTGTTCTTATCCATAAAGGTGCAGAATAGCAGATTGGAAACGATATGAAAATTGCAATGTTCGGTCATAAAAGAATACCCTCGCGTGAAGGCGGAGTTGAAATAGTTGTTGAAAACCTTGCAAGCCGTATGGTTGACAAAGGGCACGATGTTACCGTTTATAACAGAAAGGGGCATCATGTATCCGGAAGTGAGTTTGACAGTGAAAGCGGAATAGATAAACTTTCAAAAGTTAAGATTAAAACCGTTTTCACTTTTCAAAACAGTTCTTTAAACGCTATTGTTTACAGTATTCTTTCAGCAATCAGAGTAAGCTTTTCAAGGTACGATGTGGTTCACATTCACGCCGAAGGTCCGGCTTCTATGTCATTTTTGCCAAAACTTTTCGGCAAGAGAGTTATTGTTACAATTCACGGTCTTGACTGGCAGAGGTCGAAATGGGGAGGCTTTGCAACTAAATTTTTGAAATACGGTGAAAGAAATGCGGCAAAATATGCGGACGAAGTAATTGTGCTTTCAAAAAATGTTCAAAAATATTTTAAAGATACATACGGCAGGGGCACGGTTTATATTCCGAACGCTGTTGACAAACCTGAAATTAAACCCGACACGGAAATAAAAAAACTTTACGCCTTAGAAAAAGGCAGCTACATTCTTTTTCTCGGCAGAATTGTGCCTGAAAAAGGAATACACTATTTAATCAAAGCATATAATGAACTTGACTGCGGCAAAAAGCTTGTTATCGCCGGCGGCGCAAGTCACACAAGCGAATATGTCAACGAAGTTAAGCAGCTTGCAAGCGGCAACAATAACATCATTTTTACAGATTTTGTTCAGGGCGAAGTGCTTGAAGAGCTTTACTCTAACGCTTATGTTTATGTTCTTCCAAGCGACCTTGAGGGTATGCCTTTAAGCTTGCTTGAAGCTATGAGTTACGGCAACTGCTGTATTACTTCCGATATTGCGGAATGCACCGAAGTGTGCGAGGAAAACGCAATTTATTTTAAAAAAAGCAGTATTGAAGATTTAAAAAATAAGCTTGAATTTGCGCTCAACAATGAAAGCGAAGTTAAGAAATATAAAGAAAAGGCAAGCGGCTACATTTGCGCTAAATATAACTGGGACAGTGTAGTGGAGCAAACGCTTGAACTTTACAAAAAATAATGGTGAAATCATGAAGATTTTAATGGTTAACAAATTTCTCTACCCTAACGGTGGGTCGGAAACATATATGTTTAAACTCGGCGAGTATTTAACAAAGCTCGGCAACGAGGTTGAATATTTCGGTATGGAGCATCCTGAAAGGTGCGTTTCAAATTCGTTTAACCTTTACACCGAAACTATGGATTTTCATAATTCAAATGCACTCAAAAAGTTTAAACTGTCTGTTAAAACAATTTATTCAAAAGAAGCAAGAGTTAAGATGCTCAAGTTGCTAAAAAATTTCGACCCGGATGTTGTTCATCTTAACAATTTTAATTTTCAGCTTACTCCGAGCATTATTTATGCCGTTAAAGATTATGACAAAATAAGCAAAAAAAGGGTGAAACTTGTTTACACATCGCACGACTACCAGCTTGTGTGCCCTAATCATATGATGATGGATATACATACAAACACCCCGTGTGAAAAGTGCATTACCGACGGTTTTAAAAGCTGTACAAAAGGCAGATGTATTCACTCCTCGCTTTTAAAATCAGCTTTAGGCACGCTTGAAGCCGAGATTTATAACAAAAACAGAATTTATGACAGAATTGACAGCATAATTTGCTGCAGTGATTTTATCAAGTCAAAGCTTGACACAAATCCGCTTTTTAAAAAGAAAACAACCACGCTTCACAATTTTATTGAAAGCGTTGACAATAAAGATATAAAAAAAGAAGATTATGTTCTTTACTTTGGCAGATTTGCCGAAGAAAAAGGAATTGGCACATTAATAAATGCTAAAAGCACAAAATTTATCTGTGCCGGTTCGGGTCCGATTGAAGATAAGGTTAACAATGCCGAAAATTTACAAAACATCGGTTTTAAATCGGGCGAAGAACTTGAGATGCTTATCAGAAAAGCAAAGTGTACGGTTTATCCAAGCATTTGGTATGAAAACTGCCCGTTTTCAATTATGGAGAGCATTATGTACGGCACACCTGTAATTGCTTCAAACATCGGCGGCATACCTGAACTTATTGATGATGGAAAAACAGGTTTTCTTGTAGCACCGTCTGACAGCAAAGCGCTTGAAGAAGCTATTAAAAAGCTTGATGACAAAGCACTTTTAAGCCGGATGGAGGAAAACTGCAAAGCAAAAAATTTTGACGATGTTAAAGCATACACACAAAAGCTTTTAAAAATATATAAAAACTGATATATGGGGAATTTGGGATGAAAAAACTTAACGGAACAGTAATAGTTACATATCGTTGCAATGCAAGGTGCAATATGTGCAACAGATATAAAAAGCCGTCTAAGCCTGAAGAAGAACTTACGGTTGAAACAATTACGAAGCTTCCGCCGATGTATTTTACAAACATTACGGGCGGTGAGCCGTTCATTCGTGAAGATTTGAGCGACATTGTAAAAGAACTTTACAAAAAGAGTGACAGAATTGTTATTTCAACAAACGGCTTTTTTACTGACAGAATAATTAAGCTTTGCGAGGAGTTCCCTAATGTTGGTATTCGTATTTCTATTGAGGGTATGGAAGAAACCAACAATAAAATCAGAGGTCTTGACGACGGCTTCAACCGAGGATACACTACGCTTAAAAAGCTTGTTGAGATGAATCATCCCGATGTCGGCTTTGGTATGACTGTTCAAGATGAAAACGCAAAGGACCTTGTCGAACTTTACAAACTCAGCGACAAGATGAATATGGAATTTGCGACGGCTTCGCTCCACAATTCATTTTATTTTGTTGAGGCAAAGAATATTATCAAAGACAGACCGATGGTTGCAAAAGAGTTTGAGGGGCTTATTAACGAGCTTCTCAAGTCTAACTCGCCTAAAAAATGGTTCAGAGCATATTTTAACCACGGTTTAATCAATTATATTTACGGTCAAAAAAGGCTTCTTCCTTGCGATATGGCATTTGACACATTTTTCATTGACCCATATGGCGATGTTATGCCTTGCAACGGTACTAAAGAAAAAGAAGTTATGGGTAACCTTAACGAGAGTGATTGGGATACCCTTTGGAACAGCAAGCAGGCAGACAAAGTAAGGGAAAAGGTTCGCCACTGCGACAGGCAGTGCTGGATGATTGGCTCTGTTTCCCCTGCCATGCACAAATATATTTGGGTGCCTGCTGCCTGGGTTATTAAGCACAAGTTTTTAAGATTTTTTAAAGAAAACAAATATTCAATGTATGAAAACAAGATTTGCCGTGACTATCGTGACGGTAAAGTGAGCAAAGAAGAACTTGACAAGCTTTCAACCTGCGATATGAACGCCGTTATTAACGACGGTCTTTCAAACAAATCGAGAGAGCAGCTAAAAAACAAAACAGGCGAAGAAATAGTTGACGCAGACATTGCAAAACAACTTAGCTAAAAGAGGAAAACGGATGAACATTCTTTTATCTGCATACAGTATTAACCCATACAAAGGCTCGGAAAACGCAGTCGGATGGAATTGGGTATTAACATTGAGTCAAAAATTACCAAGCAGCACCATTTACATCTTGACCCGCACATACAATGAGGATGACACAAGAAAAGGAATTGAAGAATTCGGCTTGAAAAATGTCAAGCTTATAATTGTTGAAGTTCCTAAAGCCCTTGACTGGTTTAGAGAGAAGCACTCGGCTTTTCACCACGCATACTATATTTTATGGCAAAAAGTTGCATATAACTATGTAAAAAACTGCGGTATCAAGTTTGATGTTATTCACCATATATCTATGGGAAATTATCGTATTTGCGGCGATATGTATAAAGTAAAAGATGCTTACACCATCTTTGGTCCTGTGGGCGGAGGTCAAACGACCGCACCTGCTCTGCGCTCATACTATAATAGCAACAAGCTTTATGAAAGTTTCAGAAACAGTGTTAACAAAGCATTTTCAAAATTTAACTTTTACAAAAAGCAAATCAATGCTTTTGACAAAGTTTATGCCGTTAACGATGAAACGAAAAATGCAATCGAAACTGCGGCAAACATTAATTGCGAAAAGCTTTGCGATATTGCTATAAGCAAAGATATGAAAAACCTTGACATCCACCACGAAAATAAGGACAAGGTTGAAATCATATATCTCGGCAGAATAATTGAGCTTAAAGGCATTATGCTTTTAATTGATGTAATAAAAAATATCAAGACAGATAAAAAGTTTCACATCTCTCTTTACGGCGAAGGTGAGCTTGAAGAACAGGCTCAAAAAAAGATTGACGAATACGGCATAAATGATTTAGTCACTCTTAAAGGTAAGGTTGATTATACCGAAATTGCGGACATTTATAAAAATGCGGACGCATTTGTTCACCCAACACTCAGGGACAGTAGCGGCGCCGTTTTTGTTGAAGCAATGGCAAATAAGCTTCCTATCGTTGCACTGAAACAAAGTATTTCAAGAGATTTAGATGAGCGCAAATGCGGAATTTTCGTTAATGTCAATCAGTCAAAAGAGAAAATCATTAACGAATTTGCTAGCGATTTGGCAAAAATCATTGAAAATTATGATTTAAGAGTTGAACTCGGTCAAAACGGATATGACTATGCAAACTCTGTTTTGACTATGGACTATAAATTTGACAAGATTTACGGCAATTTAGTAAAGCGGGAGAAAAATGAAAGTATTAATTGTTAACCCTATTCTTTACACAAATGAAAATAGGAATATAAAAAAAGTTAATACAATCAAGGATACTATGATTTACGACCTTTGCCTTGCATTTAAGGAAAAGGGGTGTGACATCACATTAGCGGCGTCAGATTTATACAAGCCTGTTCAAAATGAAAAGTATCCGTTTAATGTAGTGTGGATGAAAACGAAGTGCACAAAGCTTTTTCCGCCGCACTCACTTCCCTTTTGCCCTGAAACCAAAAAAATTGCAAAAGGCGGCAATTTTGATTTAATTATTACAAGCGAAGTTTTTTCGCTCAATTCACTTTCACTTGCAGTTCATTCTTACAAAAATTTGATTGTATGGCAAGAGCTTGGCAAGCACAACCGCATTATGCACGGATATGCTTCAAAGATTTGGTATGGCATTATTGCTAAAATCTTCTTTAAAAAAGCGCTTATTGTTGCGAGAAGTGAACAGGCAAAAAAGTTCATATCTAAATATTGCAAAAATGTAAGCGATGAATTTATTGACCACGGAGTTAACGCTAAAAAATTTATTCCTGAAACTGAAAAAGACAATCAATTTGCAATAAGTTCTCAGCTTATTAAAAGGAAGCAGATTGACAAATCGATATCGGCATTTGCAAATTATTTGAAAAAATATGACAGTAGCGCTAAGCTTTACATTATGGGCGACGGAGAGGAAAAAGAAAACTTGGTTGACCTTTCAAAAAAACTCGGTGCCGATAAAAATATTATTTTTACAGGCAAACTCGGGCACGATGAACTCATAAAAATACTTGCTAAATCAAAAGCAATGCTTGTTTACACTCAAAGTGATTTGAATATGGTATCAATAGTAGAATCTATTTCACTTGCAACACCTGTTATAACAACTGCTGTCCCTTATTGTTCAACATATATAAAAAGCGAAAAACTCGGAATAGTCAGCGATGACTGGGACGAAAACGATTTGTTTGAGATATCGCAAAGAAAAGAATATATAAATAATTGTATGAACTACAGACGAACTTTATCCACCGAATACAAGGCAGGGCAGTTTTTGAAAATTGCAAGTGAATTCTAAAATATCAAAAGTGGCAAAAATCGGAGAATATAATGAACAATTTAAAAATCAAATTTAATCCCTTGTATTTATTAATTGCAATATTTGCTGTATTACTGCCAATAAGTCTATGGGTTGAGAATAATTACAGAACGACAGTTCTTTCTTATACAGATGAAGTATTAACAATTTTAAGCGTACTTTATATAATCTACACTTCTTTTAAACGAAGAATTAAAGGTGTTGACCTTACGCTTCTTATAACATTCGTAATTTTGTGCTTTTTAACCTTGCTCGGCAATGTTTTTTCACAGGTTATTACAAATAAAGTACCTATTTTACTTGACCTTTTGGCTCTTGCGAAAGTATTTATCCCTTTCATTGCAATAAGGCAAATTGCGGCAAAAGATACAAAAAAGCAAATGGCTAAAATGCTTGTGCCGTTTTCAAAACTATTTTTAATAGTAACTGCTGTTTGCGGTACTGTAAGTATGTTTGTCGATATAGGAATGAGCGGTCCAAGAAGATACGGTATTCCGGCATATGCTTTTTTGTTTGTCATTCCTCACTATTTGGGATACTTTGCAGCCGGTTGCCTGCTCGTTATTTTGACTATTGAAAAAAACAAATACAAAACACTTGCATATGAAATAATGTTTGCACTTGATATAATTTATACCACAAAAGGTGTAGACTATATCGTGCTTGTATTTTTTATTCTCCTCTTAATTATGTGGAGAAAGAAGGACAAATTCACTCCTGCAAATATTTTTGTCCTTTTGGTCGGAGCTGTTATTTCTTCTCAGTTCCAAATTAACGAATATATAACAAATTCCGATTCGCCGAGAATGATTCTTATTAAGTACGGTATAAGAACCGCAAACAGATATTTTCCGTTTGGTGCAGGCTTTGCAACCTACGGCTCAGATATGGCGGCGAGATACTATTCTCCACTTTATTCGCAGTACGGGTTTGAAAATGTTTGGGGTCTTTCAAAAAGCTACGGCGGTTTCTTAAACGACGGATATGTCAATATGCTCTTTGGTGAATTTGGCTACATAGGAACTGCATTATTCGTTTTTTGTATAGGAATTATTGTTTCTATGATTTATAAAATTCAAATTAATACAAAGGTTAAAGCGCTTTCTATGGCAACTATTTTCGGCCTTTTAATCAGTTGCATAGGCTCGGGTATGATTAGGTCGGGTACAGGCATGTTTGCTTTAATGATTTTGGCTATAGTTACCGGTTATTCAAATCAAAGCGTTTCGCCTTTAAAAGAGAGCAAATAACATATTGAGGATACAGTAATGGTTCAAAAAATATTGTTTTTACTAAGTAAAATATTAAAAAATATAATAAAAACAAAGAAGAACAGAATTATATTTAGGAGTATGAATTCAACAAATTATAACTGCAACCCTAAATATATAAGCGAGTATCTTGTGAATCATTACGGCAATAAATTTGACATTATTTGGGTACTTGATAACAAAAAAAAGTATTCTTTTTTAAAAAATGACAACATCAAAATCGCTTCTCCCCGCTCTTTAAAAACAATGTATTACTATATGTCGTCTAAATTTGTTATCGACAATAACGGCGCACCAAAATACATTTCTTACAAAGATGAGCAAATAATTATTAACACTTGGCACGGCGGCGGTTCGTACAAAAAGCGTGAAGATAAAGTTGCAAAAAACGAACCCATTGAAATTTACACAAAATATCTTTCAAGCTGCCACAGTTTCTCTTTAAATAATCTTTTAGGCGTTTATGACAAGTTAGACAAAGATGTTATATTTGAAACGGGTTTACCGAGAAACGACATATTTTTTGACAAATCGCAAATGCAAAATGCAAAAAACAAAGTTAAAAAGCATTTTAATATTCCAGATGATACTAAAATAATTTTATATGCCCCTACATATAAAGAAAACGAGAATAACTGCAAGACCGATCACCTTGAAACAGACAAAATAATCACTGCGTGTGAAAAAAGGTTTGGCGGAAAATTCATATTTGCAATTCGTGACCATAAATATTCTCAAATGAGCTATAATTTTGATACTTCTCACAGAATTATTAATACCGACTCTTATGACGATTTGCAGGAAATAATTTGTGCAAGTGATGCTGTATTAACCGACTATTCTTCAATTATGTGGGATGTATCGTTTACCGATATTCCTTGTTTTATTTATGCAAATGACATTAAGGAATATGTAAGCATAAGGAATTTTTATACTCCGATTGAAAAATGGCCGTTTCCTGTCGCACAAAGTGCTGACGAACTTGAGCAAAATATTTTGAATTTTGATGAAGAAAAGTATAAGACTGATATTGAAAAGCACCACAAGGAGCTCGGCTCATTTGAAAACGGTACTGCCTGCAAACAAGTTTGCGATTATATATTAAAAAACAGTAAGTGAGAAAAACAATGCCAAAAGTAAGTCAAAAAAAAGCCGGCGTAATTTTATCTTACGCAAGCTACGGCGTATATATACTGTCGGCGTTTCTTTACACGCCGGTTATGCTTCGCCTTCTCGGTCAAAGTGAATACGGTCTTTATCAACTTGTAAATTCAGTTGTATCTTATTTGGGACTGTTAAGCTTTGGCTTTTCCGGCGCATACACAAGATTTTATTCAAGATACAGGAAAGATAATGATGAAAACGCCATTGCAAGGCTAAACGGTCTTTTTATGATTATCTTTTCTTTTTTGTCAGCAGTTTGCATACTGTGCGGCATTGTTATGGTTAAAAACATTACCCACATTTTTTCCGACGGTTTAACTTCAGCCGAATATGCAAAGGCAAAAATATTGATGATGTTAATGGTGCTCGGTGTTGCCACAACGCTTGTGAGCACTGTTTTTACCTGCTATGCGACTGTTTATGAAAAATTTGTTTTTCAGCGCACCCTTGAGATTTTACAAAACCTTTTAAACCCGTTCATTTCGCTTCCTTTACTTATTATGGGCAAAGGTTCGGTTGCTATGGTTATTGTTTCAACCTCGCTTGTTTTTGCAAAATTCATTGTTAATCTGACTTTTTGTTTTAAAAAATTACATATTAGATTTTCATTTAAAAATATTGAAAAAAAGTTGTTTAAAGAAATCGGAGTTTTTACATCATTTATCTTTTTAAACCAGATAATTGACCAGGTTAACTGGAGCCTTGACAAAATTTTGCTCGGCAGATTTTGCGGCACAACATCCGTTGCCATTTACGGTGTTGCAGCCAACTTGAATTTGATGTATAAAAATCTTTTATCGTCCATTTCTTCCGTTTTTGTGCCTAAGATAAATATGATTGTGGCTAAGGCAAAAGATGTTTCAAATCAGCTCACAGACATATTTACCAAGGTCGGCAGAATTCAGTTTATGATGGCTTCGCTTATCCTTTCAGGCTTCGTATTTTTCGGCAAAACTTTTATCAAAGTATGGGCAGGCGACGGATATGACGATTCATTTAGCGTGGCACTGCTTCTTATGATTCCTATTACCGTTGAGCTCGTTCAGTTTTTGGGAATAGAAATTCAAAGGGCTATGAATATGCACCAGGCCAGAAGTGTAATTTACGCAATAACAACCGTTCTTAACATTATTTTAAGCATCATTCTCATTCAAAAATATGATGTTAAAGGTGCGGCTGTCGGCACTGCCGTATCTGTAATTATCGGCGAATGGTTTTTTATCAACATTTATTATCAAAAGAAAATTAAGCTTGATATAATTTATTTTTGGAAAAATATTTTCAAATTAATTCCGTCTGTTATCCCGCCTGTTATTTGCGGTATATTAATTACAAGGTTTGCGAAAATTGAAAGTTTACTCTCCTTAGTAGTTTTCATCCTTATTTACGCTGTTATTTTTGCAATAAGCGTTTACTTTTTGGGTATGAATAGGGATGAGAAAAATATGGTTAAACCATTTTTCAACATCATTTTAAAAAAGCTGAAAAAGCAGTAAGGTATTGATATGTCAACATTTCTTAAATACGCTTTAAGTTCCGTTTTTTCGACTTTGTTTTTTTCTTTTATATTTTCATATTTAATAATGCTGCTTGCTTCGTTTTATATACTTGGAAAAGGCAAAAAGAAAGATTTGCTTAAAACAATATTTAAAAATAAAAATATGCTTTTCCTGTTTTTATTTATTTTCTTTACTTTTGCGGTATTTTATGTAACCGTTATTCAAAGAGAATGTATTTATGCGCCGCTTTCAAATGTGCTTGGCGGGTGGAGTTTTTATAACAGTCAAACACATAAGTTCGACTTACTCGCTATCGGCAACATATTGCTGATTACTCCGTCTTCAATTCTCTTTTGTATTCTATTTTTAAGTGAAAAATCCGTAGTTAAAACAATTCTTGAAACGGTTTTATTTTCATTCGCATTTTCGCTTTTGATTGAGCTCAATCAACTCATTTTTTCAAAAGGTACATTCCAATTATCCGACATTGTTTATAACACGCTCGGCGGCTTAACAGGCACAATATTATATTTGCTAGTTAAATTAATTATAAATAAGATAAAAGAAAAAAGGTAATATGTGAGCAACACTTCAAAAGATTCCATAAGGGTGCAGTCAATCTGACTGCACCCTTTGTGTTTTGTATAAATATTTATTTTGCGTAACATTTTAATTCTAAAATATTGAATAATATGAATTTAGGTGATATATTTAAGATATTAATATAAATTAATCGGAGGATATATTTTATGCACGCTATTGAAAAAATCTTAGCCAAAAACAGTGGTCGAGATAAAGTAACAGCGGGTGAAATTGTTACCGCCAAGGTAGACTTTGCCGAAATTAACGACCTTTATTTACAAACTATATATTCATTTTATGAGATGGGTGGCGAAAAAATCTGGGATAATGAGCGAGCTGCCTTTGTATTCGACCATTACGCACCTGCACCGGACATAAAGAGTGCTGAAAATCACAGCAAAATGAGAGCTTTTGCAAAAGAGAACAACTTGCGCTTTCATTTTGATACAAATTGCGGTGTGTGCCATCAGGTTATGCCGGAGGCGGGAGTAATTTATCCCGGTATGATAGTTGTTGCAACAGACAGTCATACAACAACACACGGTGCATTCGGTGCGATGGGAACAGGTTGCGGTGCAACCGATATGGCAACTATATTGATTACCGGAGAGTTATGGTTCAGAGTTCCTGAAATTATAGAAATACGATTAGAGGGAACGCCGAAAAAAGGTGTATATCCAAAGGATGTTATTTTATCTGTTTTAGGAAAAATTAAAGCTGACGGCGCCGTATATAAAGCTATTGATTTCACGGGAAGCTATGTTGAAAATCTCGGTGTTGCAGGCAGAATGGTTATTTGCAATATGGCTGTTGAGATGGGAGCGAAAACAGCATATATGCAACCGAATGATGCTGTTATTGAATATGTGAATAAAAGAGCAATAAGACCATATGAAGTTCAATATACCGATGATGATTTTAAATATGAAGAACAATATGTTTTTGATGTTTCAAATTTAGAACCTCAGCTTGCCTGCCCAAACAGTGTAGATAATGTTAAAACAATAAGCGATGTGTTAAAAAACGGAAATATTGAGCTTAATCAAGGCTATGTCGGCAGTTGCACAGGAGGAAGATGTGAGGACATAGAAATATGTGCAAAAATATTGAAAGATAAGCATATACCGAAGTATTCTCGATTGGTTGTTGTTCCTGCGTCTGCCGAAGTTATGCAAGAATGTATGGAAAAAGGTTATATACAAATATTGATGAATGCAGGTGCAACAATTACTACTCCCGGTTGCGGTGCTTGCTTAGGTGCACACGAGGGAATACTTGCACCGAATGAAGTTTGCATAACCACCACAAACAGAAATTTTCCGGGCAGAATGGGCTCAGTTGACGCCGATATTTATCTTGCAAGTCCTGCAACTGTTGCAGCAAGCATATTAAACGAAAAAATAACCGACCCAAGAGAGTATTTATAAGGAGATAAAAATGGACACTATAATCAAAGGTAAAGTGATTGTTGTCGGCGATAACATAGATACAGACCAAATTTATCCGGGAAGATTTCTTGCATTAACCGACCCAAAAGAAATAGGTAGCCATTGCTTGTGCGGAGTTGATGAAAACATTGCAAGTAATTTTACTAAAGGCGATATAATAGTGGCAGGAACCAATTTTGGTTGTGGCTCAAGCAGAGAACACGCAGCTATTTCAATAATAAATATGGGAGCAAGCGCAATTATAGCAGATTCGTTTGCAAGAATATTTTATCGAAATTCTATAAATTTGGGATTGCCTCTCATTGTATGTAAAGGAATAAGCCAAATTGTAGAAGACGGACAAGAAATTAATATAGATATTCAAAACGGAACTGTAAATGTAGCTGATACCGGAAAAACTTATCAATGCGAAAAAATTACCGGTCAGGCAATGAAAATTCTTTCTGCAGGCGGTATCAAACCGCTTATGCGTAAAAGATTAAATAAATAATTAAGATATAAAAAGAAAAAAGGTGCTGATTAAAGCACCTTTTTTTCATAGATTTTTTAAGAATTTACAAACAAATCAACAACTGCGATACTTTTACTAAAAACCGATTATAAATTAACCGATAATTTGATTTTATCCGTTATCATTGCGATAAATTCAGAATTTGTCGGCTTACCTCTTTCGCACTGAATTGTGTAACCAAAGTAGCTTGAAAGGACATCAACATCTCCCCTATCCCAAGCAACTTCAATAGCATGGCGAATTGCCCTTTCAACTCGTGACGAAGTTGTACCGAAAGCTTTTGCAACGGTAGGATACAAAATCTTTGTTACAGAGGAGAGCATTTCATTATCCTCAATGCAAAGTTTGATTGCGTATCTTAAATAATGATAACCCTTGATATGAGCCGGCACACCGATTTGGCGCATAATGTCGGATATGATTATATCCATTTCATTTTCGCCGAATTTTGCTTTTGCCGGAGTTGACAGGCTCCTGCTTTTCCACTGCGACAGACTCGTGATACGCTTTGCAACCGAACCGGCAGAAACAGGCTTGATGAAATAATAATCGGCACCTGCCTCCATAATCTGCATTTCAAGTTGCGGTGAATTGACAGAACAAAAAACCGTTACAATCGGCTTTATTTTCGGTGATGCCATCAAATGCTCAATTACTTCAACGGCATCTGCGTTCGGCATAAAAGTATCAATCATAATCACATCAAAATTCTGCTTATCTAAAATGTCGATAACTTTTTTACCGTCTTTGTCAATAGCAACTACATCAAAACCTTGAAGTCCGAGTTCTTTTTGGCACTCGATTGAAAAAGCGGATGAATTGTCTGCGATAAGTATTCTTATTTTTCTTTCCATAATAAAACTCCCTTTTTTTATTTCTTCTACATTTTACCATAAAGAAATACAAAAGGCAATAATTATTCACATTATTTTGTGATTAATTTTCACATTTTTATCGCATATATAGACATTTTTATCGTTTTTTCGTGCTTATTAGGTATTGTTATATAATATCTTACAAATTTTTAACGAGTATTCAACATATTTTCGACTTAGATGTTAGAATATCTCGAATCTGAAATATGCATTATCATTATACCAAAGTGAAAAATTTGTACCCCAAATATTATCATACAAAACAAATGTTAAACTGTCTGAAAGCTTTGAAAACTCATTATCAAACTTTAGAATTTTACCCTTGCCGATACTTACAAGCGGGCTGTCAATATTAATTATCTCGCAATTTGAAAGGCTGACATTTTGAACGGCAGACAAATTTTTGTTCCCATTATGAACAATATAATATGGGTCATCCGTTTTGTCAAGCTTTTTAAACAATACTTTTTCACCAAGAGGATAAAGGTGGTACATAATGCTTTCGGGCAATCTGTTTGCGTCCTTTTTAATCCATAAAAGCTCGATATCAAGCTTATCGCTTAAAACACCTACAGCTTTTTTTATATATTCCCTCTGCTCCGCCCAGCTTGCTTCTATTTTTTGATAATTTTTCCTGCACCTTACTTTATTAAACTTCGACTTTGGATAGTTAATATATTCGCCAAGTGCGATTTTAACATCCATACCGCAGGTGTGCTCCGCAATGCACAAAAGAAGATTGCAAAGGTTATTATACTCCTCACTTTCCCTTTCCATTGTGCCGTCGCTGAGCCATTCATTTTTAAGGCGAATAAGCGCGCGAAGACAGGCTGACTTGTATGGATCGGAAACTGAGCCGTATATCCAAGTGTCGCCAATTTCATCTGTAATTACAGGGAACTTATCGCGAACCGCCCAAATCTTTTCGGCATAGTCGTAAAGCGTGCCTGCAACAACTTCATAATCAGGGTACTTTTTGCCGATTTTTTGAATGTTTTTAAGTATTCATAACACCCAAAGCACTGCAACGGTGATAATACAAATCATCAAAAACGAACCGGTTATCCCATTTGGTACCAAAAAGCTTAAAAACAAGAGAATACCCATAGGAATTGCGGCAAGCATTACAAGCGGTCTAAACTTACCGCTCTTACCGATGCTTCTGCCGTCGATATATATAACGATAAAGAAGTTAAGTATAAACGGTACAATGCTTGTAATTACGCTGAAGAGCGATGACTGCTTGTTTGTTATTTGAACAACATCAACCAAAAATGCATTACGATACTGACCTACAAAGCCGGTCATATTTGTGTAAAAGAATACGGCAATAAGATACCATATAAATTCACTTGTTTTTATATTCTTTTTGTCGCACTTGCATTTAAAATTGTGCCCTGCGCATTAGACATAATTATTACCCCTTAAAATTAATGTCAATAGTTTTGTTTATTAATATTGAGCGTCAAATTATTATCTCTTTTATTGTTGTCGCCTATCATAGAGAGAATAAATGTATCCAAATCTTTTAAAACTTCGTTTTTGCTTCCCATCTTTTTTTCAATTATATGAGTAACGGGATGAAGCCGTTTTAAAAGTTTTTCAAACGCATCATAAACGGGTGTGCCCTTAACATAAGGCTCATCACCCATAAAAATATTCCTTACAAGTTCTATACCCAAATCTTTTACAAGAATATTTTGTATACTTTTGTCGGGAGAAAACCACAAAAGATTGCAAATCTTTTTAACTGTGAGTTTGTTTAGCCTTTTCATAACAGGCTTTGGCAAGATTTCATTTATTTTAACATTAATCATTCTGTCAAAACGCCACTGAAAATACTCTTTTGCCGTTCTGTCGCCCTTATCATAATCAAAATCTTCAATAGTACAAGATTTAATATCTAGCGTATTTTTATCCTTAAAAGTAACTTTACGGTAAGCACACGGGCAACCGACGAAACAAGCAGTTTGAACATCGGTAATTTTGTTCCCGTTTTTACTTACATAATCGGTTACAGCCTGAGCGTGCATATGACCGGTAAAAATTAAATCAACACCCGCATCTGCAAGCTTTTCGGCAACATTTTGCCAATCGGTCAAATGAGTGTTGCCGATAAGGTTCATAATCGGTGAAAACGGCAAAAGCGGATAATGCGTCATTGCAAATATGTAGTTCCCGCTTTCGTGCGCCTGCTTAATTTGTTCAAGTGCCCAAGCCATTTGGTCATCCCAAATGCCTTTAAAATCTTTGCAGTCACCGTCACAGTTAAGAGCCAGAAGCCTTACTCCGTCGCAAAGCTGAGCAACATAAGACATACTCTTTTTATGCTCGCTCACAGCATCTTCAAAGCCAAAATCTTTGTAAAAATCGCGAAGTTCCGCCCTCGGCATACCTTTAACCGGCACAATCTTGTCACCTATAAACTCTGCCGATTCACCTTCATAATCGTGGCTGGCAGTGATAAGATAAATCTTCTTGCCGCATTTTTGCAAATCATAAAGCTTTTGCCTAAAGGTCACATGGCTTTGGTATTCACCCCTGTAAACAAGGTCACCGGAAATAAGAATAACATCCGTATCCTTATCCTTTGCAAGCTTTTCAAAGCCTGCATCAATAATAGCCGGAGTTTCAGCCACACACTTTTGGTCCGTAACGCTTCTTTTTTCATAAGCTTCACCCGTTCGGCTGTAAGACTTGTCAAACAAGTGTGTATCCGTTACAAGATAAAAGCTAAAGTTATCCATAAATACTCCTTTCATAATCTCGTGTCCTATATAAAATATCACAAACAGCTATACTTTTCAGTGGAATAAATCAAATGGTATTTATGATTTATCACACTTTCATAAGTTCTCTGTATTTTTTTGGGGAATAGCCCATTTCTTTCTTAAACGAATAGGAAAAATATTGCTGGTCGGCAAAAGAAAGAGCGTTAGAAATCTCACCGATAGTCATTTTTGTATTAACAAGATAATCTTTTGCAATCTTAATTTTACACTCTTTATAATATTGATACGGGGTAATATCAAATTTAGAAGAAAAAATATTAATCAAATGATTTTTTGAATAATTCATATCAAGGCACAATTTTTCAAGATTAAATTCGTCTGCTATATGATTTTCGATATTATGCTTAATTTTGTCTGGCAAGTCTTCGTTTTCATACATTCGTCTGTCATAAATAAAATTGAAAAGCTTAAACACTTCCACGCATAGCTTCGAGTGAATTTTTGAAACTTCATCACCCGAAAAAGCGATATCAAAAATTCTTTCAAAATTCTTTTCAAGATAGCATTTTTCAAACAAATATGTACCGCTTGGTATGTAATTTTTAATCAAATCATCAACCATCGGTCCGTAAAAACTGATAAAATATTTATGCCAACCGTTTTCCTTTTGTGAAAAATATTTGTGTCTGCTGTGCTCGGTCAAAAGAAAAACATCGCCCCTTTTGGGATGATAAACGCAGTTATTAATTTCAAGCGTGCCAACCCCGTCAACGATATATTCAAAAGAAGCAACGGTTGAATCATTTCTTTCAATAATATATTTTTCGTCGCAAATAGTTTCACCCACAAAGCTTATACCAAGCGGCAAAGAATCATCGTGAATAAATTTTTTCGAATTTTCATACATTGTGATATTTTATACCTTTCAGATAAATATAGTTCACAATAGAGGCGTTTTATGTGATAATTTAAACATATCATATATCATTAAAAAAATCAATATAAAAAACGGAGCAGATTAAAATCTACTCCGTTTTTCATTTTATTTACAGAAAACAATGTTCGCCGCTACCAGCCCAAAATATTATAAGCCGGTATTTTCAGCAATATATTTTCTTACTTTAACTGCGTATTCAAACGGGTTAGCCTTAGCAGGGTCCTGCTCCGCTTCAACTACTACCCAGCCCTCATAATCATTATCGGCAAGAATATCAAAAATAGGCTTAAAGTCAACATTGCCATCACCGGGAACGGTGAACACACCTGCTCTTACCGCATCAAGGAAAGACATATGATTTGGCACAACCTGATTGTTATAAACATCCATTCTTACATCTTTAAGATGAACATGCTTAACTCGGTTGATATACTTTTTAAGCACAGGAACAGGGTCGATACCCGCAAAAGTAAGATGACCCGAATCGAAAAGAAGATAAACAAGGTCAGGGTCGGTCATATCCATAAGCTTGTCGATTTCCTCAACAGTTTGAACGCCTGTACCCATATGGTGATGAACGGTGAAGTACATACCCTTTGACTTAGCGTAAGCGCCCATTTCGTTAAAGCCTTTTGTTACAATTTCCCACTGCTCGTCGGTGTAATACGGCTTTTCGTCAAGAATTGATTTATCAAGGCAACCCTGAATTGAATTACCCTGCTCGGAAGCGCCGATAACCTTAGCTCCGAGTTTGTGAAGCATGTCGCAATGTGCCTTAAACGCTTCAATAGTTTCTTCATACGGCTTTGATGTTAAATAAGATGAGAACCAAGCGTTACAAATCTGCAAACCGCGGATATCAAGATATTTTTTAAGTACATCAGGATCTTTTGGATATTTGTTACCGATTTCTGAACCCTTAAAGCCTGCAAGTGCCATTTCACTTATGCACTGCTCAAATGTATTTTCGCTACCCAAATCAGGCATATCATCATTAGTCCAGCCGATTGGAGCAATAGCAAGTTTTACTTTATTAGGATTAAGCATTATATTTTTACCTTTCAGTTTAGTAATCAAATGTGTTTTTAATATGCGACTGCATATCTTCGTATGCTTTTGCTACGGTTTCACTCTTAGATACTTCGGCAACGCCTACTCTCCACCAAGATTCAAAACCCGGTGTCATAGTTTTTGGCAGTACCTTAATATCAAAAAGACAAGATACGGTTTGCTTTTTAGCATCGGCAAGAGCGGCAAGAAGTTCATCCGAAGTATGAATTGTATAAGCCTTTGCGCCGTAACCCTCGGCTATCTTTGCAAAGTCAATATCAATCTCGTCACCGTCGAGCATGCCGGTCTTAGGGTTTCTCGCTCTGAAAACAGTACCGAATGTGTCAGTACCCTGATTGTTTTGGAGATTTTCAATACAACCCCAACCCATATTGTCAAAAAGACAAACATTAATCTTTAAATTTTCCTGAAGCGCAGTGTAAAGTTCACTGTGACCCATAAGGAATGAGCCGTCGCCGCAGAAAGTGTATACTTCGCTTTCCGGCTTAGCAAGCTTAGCGCCGAGAGCACCGTTAACTTCATAGCCCATATTTGAAAAACCGTATTCCATATGGTATGTGCCGCGGTCCTTTGGTCTGAACAAACGCTGCATATCACCCGGAAGCGAACCCGCAGAGCCGAGAGCGATAGCGTCATCATCCATAAATTCATTAATTATACCAAGTGCAAGAGTTTGGTTAAGACCACCTTCAAGCTCGGTTGAATAATATTTATCAACAATAGCGTCCCATTCAGCCTTGGCTTCTTTAATTTCGTCTTTATATTCGCTCTTATATCCGTCGCAGGAAGCGATAAGAGCAGTGACAGCTTCTTTAGCGTCGGCAATAATAGCTTCGGCATCCATCTTATATGCGTCAAACGGGCAAACATTAATGCCGAGAACTTTCCTATCCTCATTAAAGAGCCATTTTGACGAAGTGGTGAAATCGGAAAAACGAGTGCCGACACCGATAACGAGGTCAGCATCCCTGCCGATAACATTGGCAGCTTTACCGCCTGTTACACCGATACCGCCGACATTGAGTGGATTTTTCCAATCAATAATGCCCTTACCTGCCTGAGTTTCGGCAATAGGGATATTATACTTAGTTGCAAATTCAAGAAGTTCGTTTTCAGCACCGCTGTACCTTACACCGCCGCCGCAAACAATAATCGGCTTCTTCGCACTCTTAATAAGAGCAGTTGCACGCTCAAGCTGAGAAGCGCTGATAGGTCTGCGGTCAAGATGCCAAACACGCTTTTGAAGGAAATGCTCAGGATAATCATAAGCCTCACCCTCAACATCCTGCGGCATAGCAAGGCAAACTGCACCTGTATCCGCAGGGTCGGTAAGCACACGCATAGCGTTAAGGCAAGCAGTCATAAGCTGCTCAGGGCGAAGAATACGGTCAAAATAGTGGCAAACGCCCTTAAATGCATCCGTAACTGTTCTGCCGTAATTATCAAAAAATTCTGCCTGCTGCAAAACAGGGTCAGGCTGACGGCAGGCGAAAGTATCGCCCGGCAAAACAAGAAGCGGAATTCTGTTGGCAGTTGCGCAGCCGCAGGCGGTTACCATATTTGTAGCGCCCGGACCGATAGAAGAAACGCAAGGGATAATAGCCTTTCTGTCCATCTGCTTTGCATATGCCACAGCGGCAAGAGCCATATTTTGCTCATTTTTGCCCTGATAGAATTTTAGATTATGACCGCCCTGCTCCAAAGCCTGACCTACACCTACAACGCAACCGTGGCCGAAGATGCCAAACATACCGCTTACAAACTTTGTTTCAACGCCGTCACACTCGATATACTGATTGTCAAGGAACTTAACAAGCGCCTGTGACATAGTAAGTCTTGTTCTTTTCATAAATTATGCCTCAATTTCAGAAATTTTTACAGGTCTGTGCTCGGCAACCGAAAGCTTAGCGGCAAGACCCAAACGAAGCGCTTCAAGACCGTCATAAACAGTAGTCTTAGTCGGCTTATCATTAATTACGCAGTCAATAAACTCTGTCATTTCGTCTGTAAAGGACTGCATATATCTTTCAAGGAAGAAATAAAGCGGTTTGTCTGTAACTTTGCCGCTGTCATCAATAAATGAAACATTTGTAGGAGTGTCATTAGCCGCACTTGCCTGACCGTTACTGCCGAATACTTCAAGCCTTTGGTCATAGCCGTAAGCAGCTTTACGGCAGTTATCGATAACACCGATTGCACCGCTCTTAAACTTGAGTGCAACGAGAGCAGTATCAACATCACCGGCTTCACCGATTGCAGGGTCAACGGTAACTGCAGCATTTGCATAAACTTCTTCAACTTCACCGCCGATAAAACGAGCCATATCAAAATCATGAACTGTCATATCAAGAAAGATACCGCCTGAAACCTTAACATAAGAAATCGAAGGCGGCTCAGGGTCACGAGAAGTTATTTTGATTGTTTGAAGCTTACCTATTTTGCCTTTATTATCAAGATTTTTAATTTCTGCAAAGTTGTGATCATAACGGCGGTTAAAGCCGATTTGAAGCTTAACGCCTGCTTTGTCAACAGCGTCGATAACCTTTTTAATCTTTGCAACTGTTAAATCAACAGGCTTTTCGCAGAAAATGTGTTTGCCTGCATTTGCGGCTTCAACTGCGATATCTGCGTGAGTATCGGTTGAAGAACAGATAAGAACAGCCTTAATTTCAGGGTTGTTTAAAATTTCGTGATAATCTTCATAATAATTAGGAATACCAAGTTCTTCGGCTACTTTCTTTGCACCCTCAACATAAATGTCGGAAATAGCAACAATTTCAGCCTGAGGAATATGGTATGTAATTGATTTTGCGTGTACCTGACCGATGCGGCCTGCACCGATGATACCAACTTTAAGTTTTTCCATAAATTTACCTCTTTGCCTTAAAATTTGGAGCTTTTGCTCCGTTAATAGTAAATATATCATAAACTTTTGTATAATTCAACACTTATTGTATAACAAATGTGTAGTTTTTTTATTAAATATGTTTAAACTGTATATTCATTAAAAATGTGCTAAAGTGTTGAAATTGGTAAAAAATATATGTATAATGTATATATTATAATTATCAAAATTCTTTCCTATCGTCAAAGGGAAGCGGGCTTACCGGCTGAGAGAGATAAATCATAACCAAAGGAGTAATAAAAATGACATATACATACACACCGCACGGTGTTTGCTCAAGGCAAATACAAATTGACATTGACGAAAACGCAGACACAATAAACAGCGTTAGTTTTATTGGCGGCTGCAACGGCAACCTTCAAGGTATTGCGGCACTCGTTAAGGGTAAGAAACCTGAAGAAGTAATCAGCGTTCTTAAAGGAATTGACTGCAATTTTAAAGGCACATCCTGCCCTGACCAACTTGCAAGAGCGCTTGAAGAAGTGGAAAAACAATTATAATTGGGAGAGATTCTATGTTTAGACTTGAAAGCAAAATACTTCAGCGTGAATTTGTTGTTCACGAAAACACACTTTACGCTTCACAAATAAGAAATGTTTTGTCGGGCAAAGATTTTGTACCGGACGGTAACAGCGTTGAATTTTTATTTCACTTTACCGACGGAAGCGAATTTTCATCAAAAGGACTTAATGTTGTTGACAGCAAGCAGGAGGACGGCAAGCTTTCGTTTAAGTTTGAAGAAACTCAGGGCATTGAAGTTACAATGACATTTTGGGCAGGCGAAGACGGAAACACGCTCAAAAAGCAAATCACATTTAACCAAAACAGCGACAAAACGATAGACTATATTCTTCTTGAGCATATCGGAATTACAAATTCAAAAGCTCATTTCAGCGTACCGACGGATGTTGAGGGTCCTGAGCTTAACGGAGTTCACTTTTCGCTCGGTCAACCGTTTTATATTGACACATTGTTTTTCGGCTGTGAATTTCCTGCTACGCAAAATATCATTCTTTACGGTATAGGTCAGGTTAAATATTTTATCGGCAAGAAAATCAACGGCGAATACAAATGCCCTATCACAGTTGTCGGCGGTGCAAGGAGCGACTTGCTTGTTGATGTTCAAAAATCTTTTTATAACTACATTGAAAGCATTGCGACACCGGGCAATTTAAGAATTCAATATAACAGTTGGTACGATTTTATGAAAGAAATCGACGCCGACAATATTGAAAAATCATTTTTTGAAATTGAAAAAGGTTTAACATCAAACGGAATTGCACCGCTTGACGCATATGTTGTTGACGACGGTTGGGTTGACTATAAGTCAGGCTTTTGGAGTTTTAACAAAAAATTCCCTAATCAGCTTTATGACATAACCCAAATCACCGCTAAGCTTGACAGCCATTTCGGTTTATGGCTCGGTCCGAGGGGCGGCTACGGTTTCCCTGACAAGTTTGCAAAGAAGATGGAAAAGCTCGGCAAAGGTTCGTTTAATGCCGAGGCTAAAGATGTTTGCGTTGCAGACAAAACCTACATCAAAAATGTTACCGACTTCATTTTGAAATCGACAAAAGAATTTGATATAGATTATTGGAAATTTGACGGCTTCTGCTTAGCGCCTTGTAAAAGCCCTAACCACAATCACCCTGTCGGCGGTGAAAACGATATGTACTTTATCACCGATATGTGGGAATGTTGGATAGATGTTTTCAAAAAGATAAGAGAGCTTAGAACCAAAGCCGGCAAAAGTCTTTGGATAAATATGACCTGTTATGTTAACCCGTCACCGTGGTGGCTTCAATATGTCAACAGCATTTGGGTTCAAAACAGTGCCGATATCGGCTTTGCAAACAATCTTGAGGACCAGGCGCAGGTTGACAGGGAAATTACTTTCCGTGACGCAAGATACTTTAACCTTCTCAACACCCGTGCAATTCAAATGCCACTTAATCGTATTTACAACCACGAGCCGATTTACGGAACATATGCAAAGGTTGATTATACGGACGAAGAATTTGAAAAATACCTTTACTTTGACGCTTGCCGCGGTCAGGCGCTTAACGAGCTTCACCTCAGCTATACTATGATGAATAAGTCAAAGTGGCGTTCACTTGCAAAGGTTATTGAGTGGCAAAAGAGGAATTACGATATTCTCAAAAACGCTATGTTTATCGGCGGTAACCCGGAGGAGAACAATGTTTACGGTTACTTTGCCTGGAATGAAAACGGCGACGGTATAATTGCACTTAGAAATCCGACAGACGAGAAAGCTCCGCTTACATTAACTCTTAACAAGCTTATGGGTTGCCCTGAAGATTTGAAAGATGTTCAGCGCTACAATGTTTACAACCTTTCAAACAAAGAAAATTATGACAGCTTTTCATACGGTGACAAGATTGACTTAACACTTCAGCCGTTTGAAGTTAAGATTTTCCAATTCGGTAAAGAAGATAAGCGTTTCGGTGACGGAAATGCGATTACAGATTTTACCATTTCGTTTGACTACAAGGGCGAGGAAAACATCAAAATTGCAAGCAACGACGACATTGACATTTCTATTGTTAAAAGCTATGTAAATGTTAAGTGCGGCAGATGTCACCTTCGTTCAAACAGCATAGTTAGCGGCGGCGAGCATAAAATTACCATCGTTCGCGAAAAGAACAAAGCTTTGAAAATTTATATTGACAGGCAGCTTGACGCAGCCGGTTACGATATGAGAGCGAAGAATGAAATCAATACTGTTATTCAAAGCGACGCTCCTAACTTTAAAATTGTAAACAATGCAACGCCTTATGATGAAATAATCACGCTTAAAGAAATACTTTCCAATGTCGGAAAGAGGAAGATTTTTAAATGATAAAAAAATGTAAAAAATGCGGTTGCGACGCATTGATAAAAAACGGTGACTGGTACGAATGTCCCGTCTGCGGCGCAATGATGTTTGACATCAGTATTTTTGTAGGCGCGCTTGAAAGTCCGACTAAAGAGCTTGAAAAGATTGACGAGGGAAAAGAAACGAGTGTTTCATTTACTCCGATTTATAAAAGCGACGAAAAAGAAGAAGACTTTGACAAAAAGAACGACTCCGAAGAAATTGAAGTTGTCAAAAAAGAAAAAAAGAAAAGTAAGCCAAAAAAAGAAAAAGCAAAAAAGGTAGAAAAAGAAGAAAAGCCCAAATCGAAATTAAGAGAGGGTATTCAGTTTTGCACGCCTATTGTTATCGCTCTCGTGATTGCGATTTTGCTTAAAACTTTTATTTTTGCAAATGCTGTTATCCCGTCCGGTTCAATGATCAACACAATACAGGAGGGCGACAGAATCATTGCAAGCAGGCTTGCTTATATCAATAAGGACCCGCAAAGGTATGACATAATCATCTTTCATTATCCTGATGATGAAAGTCAGCTTTTTGTAAAAAGAATAGTAGGTATGCCGGGTGAAACAATACAGGTTATTGACGGCATTGTTTATGTTACGGACAAAAGCAGTAACACAACTCAGCTTCGTGACGACTTTGTTACAAACGGCACACCGACGGGTAATTTTGGACCGTACACAGTTCCGCTTGGCAGTTATTTTGTTATGGGAGATAACAGAAATGACAGCTTGGACTCAAGATTTTGGGACAAAAAGTATGTTGAAAAAAGTAAAATTTTAGGTAAAGTTAAATTTAGATATTATCCTGATTTTTCAAAAATTGAATAATTAAAAAAGTATACGAATATCAACTGCCGATAAATTTAAAAGGGGTAAATTTATGGACAAAAATTATTATGTACCGAAAAAAGAATGGATGGCTTATTGCATAGGTGCTCTCGGTCAGGGTATGATTTATGCGATAATGAGCAGTTACATCTCCGACTTCTATTTGAATGTGCTTAAAGTGACGCCGCTTTTTGTGCTTCTTCTTATGCTTCTTGCAAGAATTTGGGATGCGATTAACGACCCTATTATGGGTTATATTATGGATAGGTCGAATTTAAAAAAAGGCAAAATGAAGCCGTACATTCTTTACACACCTATTCCTGTTGCAATTCTCACGCTTCTTTTGTTTTATGCGCCGAATTTGAGTGACAGCCAGAAGATGATTTATGCCGCAATTACATATATCGCTTGGGGTATGATTTACACCGCTTCCGATGTTCCGTTTTGGAGCTTGCCAAACGCGCTCACTCCTAATGCAGACGAGCGCGGTTCTATCATTTCTAAGGCAAGAACGGCAAACGGTGTAGGTTCTGCAGTGCCTATGGCTATATTTATGGTGCTCGGCTTTATTCTGCCTAAGTTCAACCTTTCGGGTACTGAGCTTGAGCAAACAAAATATACAGTTATGGCGCTTGTAAGTTCAATTATAGGCAATCTGCTTTTCGTTATGGTTTATTTTAAAACTAAGGAAAGAGTTGTTATTCCTAACCCTCCGAAAAGAGATAAAAGCGAACCGTCGGCGCTTAAACTTATACTCACCTGCAAGCCGCTAATGCTTACTGCGCTTATGGGTATACTTGCGGCGGCAAGATATATGTATCAGGCAGGTGCGGTTCATGTTGCAAGGTATTCATTTTATATAGGTAAAGATTTGACCGGTCTTTCACCGGCTGAAGTTGAAAGTGCACTTCAATCTAATATTTCCACCGTTTCAACCGTGTTCAGCGTTGCTTCGGCTGTGGGGATGATGGGCACAATGCTTGCCGTCACTCCGCTTATTAAAAAGTTCAGCTACAAGCAAATTATCATTGTCACTTCGCTTATAGGTGCTTTGGGCAGCTTCATTATGTGGTTTATCGGTTATGACAATTTCTGGGCTTGCGTGCCTTGCCTCATTCTTTCAACCATTCCGTGCGGTGCTATTAATGTTTGCGTTTCCGCTATGATTGGCGACTGCCTTGACTATATGGAATGGAAAACAGGAAGAAGACTTACAGGTATGGGTTCTGCCGTATCAAGCTTTGTTAACAAGTTTGGCAACGCTATAAGCACATCGTTTATTATTCTTATGTACATAATAGTTGATTTTGACATTTCAGATATTAACTCTAATGTTACTGCCAACCCGCTTGAAATGACCCACGCAGTAAGGCAGGGTATGTTCAGTATCGTTTCGCTTATTCCTGCAATTTCCATGCTTGTTTGCATTATTCCTATGTTCTTCTACAATCTTACAGGTGATTTTAAAGAGCAGATTGAAAAGGAACTTGCCGAGCAGAGAAAAGAAAAAGGTATCACCATTTCAAATTAAAAGGAGATATAATATATGCCGTTTATTAATGTAATGACCAACAGTGAAATTAAAGACAAAACCGCTCTTAAAAGCGAGCTTGGCAAAGCTATTGAAGCTATCCCAGGCAAGAGTGAAGCTTGGCTTATGGTAAAAGCCGAGGACAAAGCCGATATGTATTTTAAGGGCAGTGACGAGCCTTGCGCAATGTTTGAAGTTGCGATTTTCGGCAAGTCAACTGACGCTGCATTTGACGATTTAACAAAGCGCATTTGCCAAGTCAGCGAAGAACAGCTTGGCGTTAAGGCTGAAAGAACATATGTAAAATATAACGAGATTGACAGATGGGGTTATAATAATTTAAATTTCTGAATAAAGGGTCGTCGAGGACGCCGACCCCTACATTATAACCAAAGAAAAAGACTGCTGAGAAAGTGAGATGAATTTTGTATTTTGCGAATGGGTGCTGTACTTTGTTCTCACTCACTACGAAACAGTACACTGTACTGTTTCTCCCAAATTTGGCGACCTCAAGGAGCAACAAATTTGGAGTCTCGTGTCTCTTGTGCTATGCACAATTTACTCCCCTGAGCAAAAGACAAAAAGTGCCAAAAATGGCTTGGACTCGAAGTCCAAGCCATTTTTCAAATTGTAGTTTTTTAAAATATTTTCGTCAGGAGCAAGCCCCTGCCCTACAAATAGTCCCACTGAATTTTTAAAACTCGGCACGGTTTAGCCACTTTATCGACAGTCTAAAAAAGACTGCCGTAGCTACTCAGCAGTCTTTTGTTATGTTTACTGTCTGTTAATTATAAAAAGGAGTTTAAGATAAGCTTTCGCTCAAGGGTTTGGGTTTGTTTATTTGGGGTAAAACATAATTAACAGACAGGGTAAACCTTATTAAGTTTATTTGATGATATCATATAAATCTCTAATTCTTTTAAAGAAAAAGTTAAATCACTTCAAAATTTTCTGCGCATATTCTTTTGAAAGGTAGCGACTGAGATAAACGCCATTATCAAACTTAAAAAGAAGAATGTAGCTGTCATTATCAATCTTGGAATAAATTGACGATACGTCAAAAAGTTCTTTTGCGGTTTTTTCGTTTTTGATTACTTTTCCTTTGCCCTTAGGGCAGTAAAGTGACAAAAGATTCTTTTCGTCGAACTCCTCACCGGTTGAATCAGCATAAGTTTTTGCATTGATATTTTTACTTTCAAATCTTGAAGTAGTAAGCGAAATATCGGTGTTAAAGTCCATTACATTTTTAGCTTTAGCGACATAAACGCATTGAAGTGAGCCGAGCGAAGAAGTGTCGCTCAAAGCTTCAAGCTTGCCGATAGATTTAAGATAAGATATTGTTGAAGTCATACTGTCAAAAATATAAAAAGTATTGTCACTTGCGTAAACAGTCCCCTTATAATTGCCGACAGTATCGTCGTATTTAAAGTTTATTGCGCCGATTGGAGAATTTTTGATGCTGAATAATTCTTTATATCCAACCGTTTCTATATCATTAAGAATTGCGTCACGAAGCGCAGGTGTGTTTTCAATTTCGGTCTTGGTAAACGCATCTTTTGAGATAACAAATGTTCTTGCGTTTTGGAGGGCGTATTTAATATCGCTTTCAATATCAAATGAAGCAAAATAGCTTTTATCGAAGTTTCTGCTGTTGTCATATTTGCCTGAAGCTTCTTCGTCTGCTCTTTTTGATGACAAGAGGAATTCGAGTTCGTCTTTATATTCCTTAGTTTCGGTCAAATTAAGAATTTCATTTTGAACGGAAACATCTGTATTATAAAATACTCTTGACACTTCCTGACCTGATTTAAGATGATAGAAAACAGTTACTGTCGGGGTATAATCATTGCCTTTCACTTCTTTTTCATAAGCAACTTTTTGAATTTTGCTTATTTCATTAATGCCCTCTTCTGTTGTAAATTTGCCGATATAAGTATTTGTTTCACCGTCTAAATTCAAGCCGTCGAAAGCAGAGTTTTCATAAAACGAGTTATTGCTCATAACGCCGCTGGCATCAAGATAATTTGAAGTTACGCTCGCATAAGATATCTTATCAAAATTAGGAACATAAGTGGCATAGCCGAATGCACCGGTATTGCAAATTACAACAGCCGCAGTACAAATCAAAACCGAAGCCACACCCGGAGCAAGAAGTTTTAAGCTGTGCTTAACGCTCCTGCGTGAAATTGAAATTAATGCAAAATAAATTACAAAACCGACAATCAGCGCGGTGAGAACCATTGCAAATTTGCTTTTGGCAAGCACTTCAATATCGCTGCCTACGAGAACTAAAAAGCCTATTGCAAAAAACGAAGTTTCAAAAGCGACAAACGAATTAATAAAAGGTCTTGAAGCGTGAAGCGCCGTATTTTCAAGCTTACGGTTTAAAATCAATTTTTCGGCTATTAAAATAAATATAACCGAAAGCGCAAGCCAAATAAGTATAGGCAAAACATAGTCCATACCGCTCTTGGAATAATCATGCACACCATTATTTGAGTCTGAAACGATTAACGAATATTCCTCTTTAACCGGGCGATAACATGCATAGTAAATATTGTTATAAAGCCTTGATTCCCCAAGCTTTCTGCCAAAAAGTACAGGGTTTACAAGTGATAATTTGTTAAGCAGAGTGTTAGATGCCGAATAGTCGCTGCTTCTAAGTATTCCTATTGACTGTTCATATCCGCGAAGGAAAATCTGCGCAACATAATTTATCGAAAAGATGATAAGGGTCGGAAACCAGATAATTCCCGCGCCGAAAATCAAACTTTCGGTAATTGTGTAGCAAGCCATCATAGATATGCTCATTAAGGAAAATCCTATCAACATATTAACAAAGTGCTCCAAAAACAGAAGCAAACCCTGATACAAAATAACATCTGCGTGCGAAAAATAATGAATATTCATTATTACATCGCACAAAACCGGCACAAACGCAGTAACCGCCATTAACGAAAATGATGCCAAAACTCTGTTTTTAAAATAAGTTTTCCTATCAATCGGAGAGGAGAAGAAAAAATTAACACAGTTTTTGCGCATTAGCTGATAGTACGATACGAACGCAAAAAGCACGCCAACAACTATCATAATAATAGGAATAATAATATACCCAAACATAGTCGAAGAAAAAAGGACAAAACGATATCTGCTTGTAAGCGCCGAGGAAACAAAACCTTCTACTGTGTCGCTGTATTCTAATTTAATTGTTGAATATGTGTTAATAACAAAAATATAAAAGCTAAACAAAAAAGATAATATGCTTGGAACGATTAATTTGCCGAAGCTTATTTTTAAATCATTCTTAGCGGCAAATTTATCAGCAGAATATTTTGGAGATGTCATAATCTTTGTCCTCCATTTCATTCAAAAATACTTCTTCAAGCGAAAGAGTCACACTATCCATATGAATAGGACGGAGAGTTGCAAGACGGTTATCGTTAAAATCGGAAGGCACAATAATAGTTGCAAATTTGTTATCAATATTAATGCCCTTATTTTCAATTCCGTCAAAAATCGACTTGTCGATATCTCTGTCAAAAATAAGACGATATTTAACATAAGCGTTGCTTGCGTCGTCAACAGAAACATTCATTGCAAGTTTTTTGCCGTTAATAAGCGCAACATGGTCGCAAAGGTCGGATATTTCCTGCAAATTGTGACTACTCATAATTATTGAGCAACCTGTTTCAGCCATATATTCAAGAAAGATTTTTTTGCAAAGATTTCTTTTTTGAGGGTCAATGCCGTCAAACACTTCGTCAAGAAGCATATATTTAGGCATAGTCGAAAGAGCAAGAATAACCTCAGCCTGCCTTTGCATACCCTTTGAAAAAGAGCCCAAATTCTTTTTAGGGTCAAGACCCATAGCGTCCGTCATATTTTTAAACACTTTTGACGAAAAATTAGGATAATAATCTTTATAAAACTTACCCATTCGCTCAAGTGAAGCGCCTTTAATAAAATAAACTTCGTCAGGCACATAAAGAAGATTTGAACGAACAAGACCGTTATCATATATATTTTTTCCGTCAAAGAGAATTTCGCCGCCGTCGGCTTTAAGTATGCCTGCTGCTGTTTTTAAAAGAGTTGTTTTGCCTGCGCCGTTGTAACCTACAAGACCGTAGATAGACGATTCTTCAACAGTAAACGATATATCTTCAATAGCGGTAAAACTGCCGTATTTTTTTGTTAAATTTTTAATTTCAATCATTTATGTCATCCTCCGCATATATTTCATCTATAAGAGAGATAACCTCGTTTCGGCTTACACCCTTGGTTTTGCAAGAGGATAAAACCGACTTAGCATCTTCAAGCGCAGACGCCTTGACTTTACTGTTTCCGATAGGGTTTTCGCTTACGAAAATCCCCCTGCCCTGCGCCGAATAGGTTATTCCGTCGTGTTCAAGCTCGGTAAAAGCACGCTTAATCGTGTTAACATTAATATTAAGCTCGTTTGAAAGTACCCTGATAGACGGCAATTTATCGTTCGGCTTATATACACCGGTGTTTATAAGCATAATTATCTGTTCTTTTATCTGCTCATAAATCGGCACTCGGCTGTGATAATCAATAAAAAGCACGGTTTTTCCTCCTTTTTGAGTGATAGCTGAATCAGCAACTGTGATACCTTAGATATCACAGTTGCAATATATCACACTTTTGCACTCTTGTCAATAGTAATTTGCAAAAAAATAAATGGGCGGATATTATCCGCCCGCATAAAATCTTAATTAATTTTAATATCCCAAATTTTCATTAACGATAATAACCTTAATTCTGTCCTTATGGCGCTGTTTTGCAGACACAACATAGTTACAGCAAATTCTGTTATCACCGCCGCAGCCGTCGCAAATCATCGGGTTTTCCTTAGAAAGTGACATACACTTGCCTGTTTTGTTGCAAGGACTTGCGATATTGAGCCTTTCGGTATTTTCAGGCGCGGCAACGGTTTTGACCCTGTAAATTGCCTCGTTAATATCCTTAACAATCTTATTTGCGCCGACAATCACAATAACCTGCCTTGGACCGAAAACAATGCACGCAACACGGTTGGAGTTGCCGTCAACATTATAAAGTTCACCGTTTTCGGTTAATGCATTTGAAGAAGTGAAAAATGTGTCGCAGCCGAAAGCACGGATATAAGAATTTCTGAGTTCTTCACCCTGCAAGCCGTTGCGGTCGATAAAGTCATAATCACCGTTTGCCATAAGTTCCTTTACTCCTGTTTCGTCAAGAGTTACCGAGCCGCCGCAGGAAACGCTTTCGCCCTTATTAATAAGAGTTTTAACAAGAGGGACTACTTCTTCTTTAGTTTCAACAAAATACGGTTTCATTCCGTTTTTGTCAAGATTTTCCATAACCTTTTTAATATCCATTTTGATTACTCCTTTTCTATCAAACCGTAATTTATTTTTGTCATGAGAATTCTTGTAACAGAATCTTCAATTTGGCTAAGCTTAATTCTGCCGTCGTTAACAGCTTTAACTATTGCACGAAGCTGAACGCCTACATCTGTTGCGCAAAGCATATCGTTACCGGCTATTACTGCCGCAACCGCAACTTCACCCTTGTCGCCACCTACATATTCCCTTACGCCGCTCATACCAAGTCCGTCGCAAATAATAATGCCGTCATAGTTCATATCATTTCTGATATATTCGTGCATCTTTTTTGAAAGGGAAGCCGGAACACCTTTATCAAAATCGTCAATAATATTGTGCGACACCATAACAAACGGAACACCTGCTTTTATACCCGCTTCAAACGGTAGCAAATCACGCTGTTTAAAAGATTCCCAACTTCTTGTGTCAACGCTTGAACCGGTGTGAGTATTCGTATTATTGCCGTAACCCGGAAAATGCTTAACACAGCTCAAAAAGTTTTTTTCATTCATAGTACTTACCGTTTTTGAAACATATTCTGCAACAGCGTTTGCATCCGTTGAAAAAGCACGGGAGTAAATATAGTCACTGCGTGAATAAGGCACATCGGCATCCGGTGCTAAGACTGTGTTTATGCCGAGGTCTAAAAGAAATTCGCTTTTATCCTTAGCATCGTCAATAACTGCCTGCCAGCCGCCTTTTTGATAATTTGTTATGCCTGCGTGGAAAGGCTCGCTTCTATACTGGCTAAACTGCGAAACACGGTTTACTCCACCGCCTTCTTCGTCAACCGCCATAAATGCAGGAATTTTTGAAGCTTTTTGGTATTCGCTGATTTCCGCTCTCGTGTCGGCAGGAGTTGAATTTTCAAAATTTCTTGAAAAAAGAATATATCCGCCAAACTGCCAACGAGCCATTTTTTTTAGCGGTTCTTCCTTTGGTATATAGTAAAGAAGCATTTGACCCACTTTTTCATAAAGGGTCATATTTTTTACCATTTCCCTCGCCTGTGCTTCAACCGGGTCTGAATATGTAGGCTCGGTAGTTTGCTTGTTTTCCTCGGTTTGCGAAACGGTTGTGTTTTCCTTATCTGATTTTGACAGTTTAGTATTATTTATAAATGCAACATCAAAAATAATTGCACCCACAAGAATAACTGCCAAAACCGATATAATTATTTTAGTTGATTTTTTCATTTATATATCCCAATACTTTCTGTCAAGAGTTCTGAATTGAAGTGCCTCGGCGATATGCTCGCTTTTTATATTTTCACTGTCGTCTAAATCGGCAATAGTCCTTGCAAGGCGCAAAATTTTGTCATACGCTCTGGCTGACATGGCAAAACTGTCAAAACTAAGGTGCAAAAGTTCGTCCGCTTCCTCATCCAAAACGCAATACTCCCTCGTCATTTTAGGCGTCATTTTTGCATTGCAGGTAACAGGCGTACCTTTAAACCTTTGCTGCTGAATTTTCCTTGCCTTGTCAACTCGCTTTTTTATCTCCTTGCTCTTTTCACCCTCGGCTTTGGTTGAAAGGTCGTCATATTCCACAGGCGAAACCTCAACATGAATGTCAATTCTGTCAAGCAAAGGACCCGAAACCTTGTCCTGATACCTACGCTTAGCTGTCGGAGAACAGGTGCACTGCTTTGTAGGATGACCGAAATAGCCGCACGGGCACGGGTTCATTGCCGCAACAAGCATAATACTTGACGGATAAGTGAATGTTCCCGCCGTTCTTGCTATCGTAACCACTCCGTCCTCAAGAGGTTGACGAAGCGACTCCTTAGCCCTCCTGTCAAACTCAGGGAATTCGTCCATAAACATAACTCCGTTATGAGCCAAACTGATTTCACCCGGCTTTGGCGAAGCACCGCCGCCCGTTAATGCCTGAGCCGATACGGTATGGTGAGGAGAGCGAAACGGTCTTTTAGTCACAAGCGACTTGCCCTCGGGTATTTTGCCTGCTATTGAATACACCTTTGATGTTTCAAGCTTTTCCTCAAAACTCATATCCGGCAAAATGGTAGGAAGCCTTTTTGCAAGCATAGATTTACCCGAACCCGGAGGACCGATAAGAAGAATATTATGACCGCCTGCTGCCGCAATTTCAAGCGCACGCTTAGCGCTTTGCTGACCTTTAACATCGCTGAAGTCGATATTATATTCGTCATGCGTTTCTTCTATCATTTCATACTTAACCGGCTCAATTATCTTTTCACCCGATATGTGAGCCAAAACATCCTTAACATGGCTTACGGGCAAAACATCAACCCCGTCAACCACACTGCCTTCGCACGCATTTTGAAAAGGAACAAAGACAGTTTTAATGCCCTGCTCTTTCGCTTCAATAATCATTGGCAAAACACCACTTGCACGCCTGATTTCACCGTCAAGCGAAAGTTCGCCTATAAAAGCGCAATTGTCGATATCACCTTTAATTTGACCGCTCGATTTGAGTATCGCAACAAAAACAGGCAAATCGTACATCGCACCCTCTTTTTTAATATCGGCAGGCGCAATATTAACCGTTATTCTTGAAACAGGAAATTTAAGATTGCAGTTTTTTATAGTTGCTCTTACCCTTTCCCTGCTTTCCATAACAACAGCGTCCGGCAAACCGACGATATCAAATTTCGGCATCCCCGAACTCAAATCACATTCAACCGTAACGGCGAATGTTTCTATTCCGTTTATTCCTAAGCTTTTAACTTTAGAATACATTTTCATCACCGTTCATAATTATAACATTTAATAAGAATATTGACAATATATTTTAATAAGGTTAAAATATATATAACAAATAAAATAAGGGTGTGTTTTTTATGAAAACTAATGAACTTTATGACCTTTGGCTTGAAAAAGCTGTTGCCGACCCTGATTTAAAGGAAGAACTCCTTGCTGTCAAGGGCAACGACGATGAAATCTTGGACAGATTTTACAGAGAGCTTGAATTCGGCACGGCAGGGCTTAGAGGTGTAATAGGTGCAGGCACTAACAGAATGAACTATTACACAGTAGGCAGAGCCACTCAGGGTCTTGCTGATTTTCTTAACAAGCATTTTAACAAGCCGTCAATCGCTATCGGTTACGATTCAAGAATCAAGAGTGAATATTTCAGCGTTGAAGCCGCAAAAACTCTTGCCGCAAACGGTATCAAAGTTTACCTTTACAAGGAACTTGAGCCAACGCCTTGCCTTTCATTTGCTATCAGACATTTTAAAACTTCAAGCGGTATTATTTTGACAGCTTCGCATAACCCTGCAAAATATAACGGCTACAAGTGTTACAACGAAAACGGCTACCAAATGACTGATGAAGAAGCTGAGGAAACTTACGGTTTCATTCAAAAAGTTGACTACTTTAGCGGCATTAAGACAATGGACTTTGACGAAGCAGTCGAAAAAGGTCTTATTGAATATATGGGTCAGGAAGTTATTGATTTATTCCTTGACGAAGTTATTAAGCAGTGTGTTAACCCGGGCATTTGCGAAAAGGCAGACCTCAATGTGATTTATACACCGCTTAACGGCACAGGTAACAAGCCGGTTCGCAAAATTCTTGACAGAATAGGCGTTAAAAAAGTAACAGTTGTCCCTCAGCAAGAAAACCCTGACGGCAACTTCCCTACCTGCCCGTTCCCTAACCCTGAAATTAAACAAGCTTTTGAATGTGCGCTTGAACTTGCAAAGAGCGTTAAGCCTGACCTTCTTCTTGCCACCGACCCTGACTGCGACAGAGTGGGCATTGCGGTTAATGACGGCAATGGTGAATATCAGCTTATGAGCGGTAACGAAGTCGGCGCTATGCTTCTTAATTATCTTTTGTCGCAAAAGAAAGAGCAAGGCAAACTTTCAGAAAGTTCTATAGCTGTTAAATCTTTCGTTTCAACCGATTTGGCTGAAGTTATCGCTAAAAAATATAACTGCACATTTAAGAATTTGCTCACAGGCTTTAAATATATCGGCGAGCTTATCACTCAGCTAGAAAAAGAAGGTAAAGCAGATGATTTTGTTATGGGCTTTGAGGAATCTTACGGCTACCTTGCAGGCACTCACGCAAGGGACAAGGACGCTGTTGTAGCTTCAATGCTTATTTGTGAAATGGCGGCTTACTACAAAACAAAGGGCAAAACTCTTATTGATGTTATGAACGAACTTTATGACGAATTCGGCTACTACTGCAACACTGTTCAAAGCTATACCTTTGAGGGCGCAAGCGGTATGCAGAAAATGGCAGACATTATGGACGGTTTAAGAGTTAATGTTCCTACTCAGTTTGCAGGCTACAAGGTAACAAAAATTGACGACTACAAAACTTCGATTTCAACCGTAGTTAACACTAAGGAAGAAAGCAAAATCACTCTCCCTAAGTCAAATGTGCTTGCATACACATTAACAGACGGCAACAAAGTTATCGTTCGTCCGTCAGGTACAGAGCCTAAGATTAAAGCATATATTACAGCAGTCGGCACAAGCGAAGACAACGCAAAGGAAATTGCGGCAAAGCTTCTTAAAGACGCCGACAAATTGATGAAATAAGGAGATATAAATGCAGCAAAAATGGGTTAAAGTGACTGCTATCATTTTGGCGGCGCTTATGGCTGTCAGCGGACTCGGAGTAGGTCTGGCAGCATTTATAAAATAAACATATCAAAAACAAAGCCACGAGCAAATCAATCGCTCGTGGCTTTTATTTATCCCATCATTGAACTGTTTTTAAAATGAAGTTCTCTCATACCCTCAACCTCGTCACAAATCGGTTTAAGGTTGCAGGCGGAGCAATCAAAATTAATACCTTTCATAATATGATTAAGCGTTTTTGTAATTTCGCTGTTCTTTTCGGCAATATTTTCAAGAAGCGAATAATCAAAATCTTGCTTATTGATAAAATAAGTTTTAACTGCCTTAACGCTTTCATTTTCCAAAAACTTGCTTTCAAGGAGGTTGCCGACATTTTCAAAAGAAATGCCCTTTTTGATTGCAGATTTTGAAACCCTGACAATCTCCTTTTGCTCCTCGCTCGAAGTCCTAATCATATAGCCTAAAGGAAAATAATGGTACTTAACATATTCTATTTTACGGATAAGGTTATACGCCTTTTGTTCGTCATCGACATCATCAATTTCAATAATTGATACTCTCGCAAACTTTCTGTTATCTTTAATCTTTTTAAGTTCATCGCCGATAACAATCGTTTCGCTCTCGCCGATTTTGGAAGAAGTTACAAGGTTAAAACCGATACCGTTAAGTTCAAAAGCCGTGTCACGACCAAGGACAATGTGGCTTTCGCCCATATCCTGCCAAGCGTTTGACGAGTAAGGGTATTTGTTTGTTTCCTTATCGTCAATAAGTTGCTCGGCTTCTTTTATAAGTTCGTCAAAAAAGTTCATACTGATTATAAAATACCGATTTTTTCAAGCGCTTCGGTAGTGCCCTTAACTATATTTGAATCATCAGGGAGCTTAGTAATATTTTTGCCCTCGATATCATAAACCGCAAGGTTAGAGTCAACAGGAATGTACGAAAGAACAGGAATACCCTGAGTGTCAATAAGCTTGATAACGCTTTCGTCAGGAATACGGTTCAAAATAGCGCCGATTTCATCATACATAACAAGCTTGTCGGCAACTTCCTTAATAGTATTGATAACCTGAGTGCCTTTTTTGCTCGCGTCAGAAACGAGAAGAAGATGAGTAACTTTTTCCATAACACGGCGGTTAATCTGCTCAATACCCGCTTCACCGTCGATAACAACATAGTCAAAATCGCCGCTGATAAGATTAATAACTTCTTTAAGGTATGTATTGATTTTACAGTAGCAACCTGCGCTTTCAGGTCTGCCGACAGCGATAAACGCAAAGCCGTCGGTTTCAACTATTGCGTCAAAAATTTTATACCTTGCATCGCCCAAAAGCTCAATAGCCGCTTTTGTCTGACCGTCCTCAACAGTTTCAACAATTTCCTTGCGGATATCGTCAATAGTGGTTTTAACATCAATGCCGAGGGCAGTTGAAAGACCTACAGCCGGGTCAGCATCTATTGCCAAGATTTTTTTATCAGGATATTTTTCAACAAGAATTTTAACTATAGTTGCGCTGATAGAGGTTTTACCTACGCCGCCTTTACCTGCAACCGCAATAATTTTAGGTGTGTTTGCCATTTTTATATCTCCAAAATTAAAATTTGCGTTAAATAATTAACAATAAAATTATATCAAATTGAAATAAATATTGCAATATTTTATACAAATTCTTTTAAAAGTATATATGTTAAATAATAATTTATCCGCATAAAAAATCACGGTACAGATAAACCGTACCGTGATATATCATTATTTCAAAAGAGATAATTATTTGTCAAGGTTTGACTTAACTTCGTTGAGAACATCTTCAAGTTCCTTAGGAAGTTTGTCGCCGAACTTAGCATAAAGTTCATCAACGCCCTTGAGTTCTTCCTTCCAAGCATCCTTGTCAACATCAAGAATCTTTTCAAGGTCAGCTTCAGTCATATCAAGACCGTCAAGGTTGATATCCTTAGCATATGGGAGGTAACCGATAGCAGTTTCCTGAGCATCAACCTTGCCTTCGCAACGGTCAATGATCCAGTCAAGAACTCTGAGGTTATCACCGAAACCAGACCACATAAAGTTGCCTTCGTCATCCTTACGGAACCAGTTAACATTGAAGATCTTAGGAGCTTTGTCCTCATCAAGTGTTTCACCGATTTCGATCCAGTGCTTCCAATAGTCGCCCATATTGTAGCCGCAGAATGGTAGCATAGCCATAGGGTCACGACGAACAACGCCAACCTGACCTGTAGCAGCAGCAGTAGTTTCCGAGCCCATGATTGAGCCTACGAATACACCGTGGTTCCAGCTCTTTGACTGATAAACGAGCGGAGTGAGCTTAGCACGACGGCCGCCGAATACGAAAGCTGAAATAGGAACACCGTTAGGGTTTTCAAATTCAGATGAAATGCAAGGGCAGTTAACAGCAGGAGCTGTAAATCTTGAGTTTGGATGAGCGCCCTTTTCTTCGCTTGTTTTACCGTTCCAAGGGTTGCCCTTCCAGTCGATTGCATTTTCAGGTGGGTTCTTGTCAAGACCTTCCCACCAAACAGTGTTGTTATCAAGGTTGAGAGCAACATTGGTGAAGATTGTGCCCTTCTTTGTTGAAGCAAGAGCGTTAGGGTTTGACTTTTCATTAGTACCAGGAGCTACGCCGAAGAAACCGTTTTCAGGGTTGATAGCATAAAGGCGTCCGTCTGGACCTTTCTTGATCCAAGAAATATCGTCGCCTACACACCATACTTTGTAGCCCTTTTTCTGATATCCTTCAGGTGGGATAAGCATAGCAAGGTTTGTTTTACCGCAAGCTGATGGGAATGCAGCGCAGATATATTTGATTTCGCCGTCCGGCTTTTGAAGACCGAGGATGAGCATATGCTCTGCCTGCCAGCCTTCGTTCTTACCGAGGTAAGAAGCAATACGAAGTGCGAAGCACTTTTTACCGAGAAGTACATTACCGCCGTAAGCTGAGTTAACAGAAATAATTGTGTTATCCTCAGGGAACTGGCAGATCCATCTCTTTTCAGGGTCAACATCACATTTGCAGTGCATACCGCGAACCCAGTCGTTTGAATCGCCGAGAGTATCAAGAACTTTCTTGCCGATTCTTGTCATAATATTCATATTAAGAACAACATAGATAGAGTCTGTGATTTCGATACCAATCTTAGACATAGGTGAGCCAACGGGACCCATTGAATAAGGGATGATATACATTGTTCTGCCTTCATAAGAACCAGCTGCGATGTCATAAAGCATCTTGTAGCACTTGTCAGGAGCCATCCAGTGGTTTGTAGGACCTGCATCCTCTTCCTTAGTTGTGCAGATAAGAGTTCTGTCTTCAACACGAGCTACATCGTTTTCAGCTGTTCTGTGAAGATAGCAGTCAGGAAGAAGCTCGTCATTAAGCTTAATCATTTCGCCTGTTTCAACAGCTTCTTTTTTAAGAGCGTCGATTTGTTCCTTAGAACCGTCAATCCAAACAATGTTTGATGGTTTAAGGAGTTCTACTTTTTCGTCAAGCCAGTCAAGGAGTGACTTGTTAGAAGTAAGATTTGTTTCCATATCTTGTATTCTCCTTTGAAATTATTTACAAACAAATTGAACAAAACTGGAAAACGCTTAAAGTTCTCCAATTTCAAGTTCTTACTAATTATACCAAAAAATACTAAAAATTCAATAGAACTGTTCAAAATTCATTAAATTGTAACAATAAGATTAGTTTTAATTAACTTAATTTGTTATTTTTTTAACATTCTACCGCCGTCAAAAGATTTTTCGGCAGTAATAAGCCTAAATTAATATTTTTTCATACGGCTTGTCAATAGGCATTGTGGCGTAAGCGTTAAGACTTTCGTCTGCAAGCGTACCGGCAATAAATTCATAATAGCCCTGAGAGGCAATCATTGCCGCATTGTCGCCGCAATATTTAAGTTCAGGCAAGTAAAGCTGCCATTTGTGCTTTTCGCAAAGTTTCTCGGCTTCTCTCCTTAATTTAGAATTAGCCGAAACGCCGCCTGCTATTACAATTTTTTTGAAATTTTTATCTTTAGCCGCTTTTTCAAGATTAGTAATCAGGCAGTCAACAACACTTTTTTGAAACGAAGCCGCCAAATCGGCTATATTAATATCTTCGCCCTTTTGCTTTGCATTATGCACGGTGTTGATAACGCTTGTTTTAAGTCCGCTGAATGAAAAATCATATTCACTGCCCGTAACCTTTGGGTGTGGGAATTTAAACGCATTTTCATTTCCCTGTCGACTTATCTTGTCAATGCTTATACCGCCCGGGTACGCAAGACCCATAGTTCTGCCCGCCTTATCAAGCGCCTCGCCTGCCGCATCGTCACGGGTTTTGCCGATAATTTCAAAATCTGTATAATCGTTTACCGCAACGATATGTGAGTGACCTCCACTGACAACGAGACACAAAAACGGCGGCTCAACATTGCTTGAAATATAATTTGAAGCAATATGACCCCTCAAATGGTGAACCGGTACAAGCGGAGTATCGGTTGAAAAAGCAAGACCCTTTGCAAAATTAACGCCAACCAAAAGAGCACCGATTAAACCGGGTGCGTATGTAACCGCAACAGCGTCAATATCGTCCATAGTACAGTTTGCGTTTTTAAGTGCTTCGCTTACAACTCCACTTATTGATTCTGCGTGCCTCCTTGAGGCGATTTCAGGCACAACACCGCCGTAAAGCTTGTGTTCTTCAAGTGATGTTGCAACAACATTTGATAATACTTTTCTGCCATCCTCAACAACAGCACACGCCGTTTCGTCGCAGGATGATTCGATTCCTAATATTTTCATATTTTTGTTCCTTTATATATAGATATAAATTATAGTTTATCTTAACATAGGTTTCTCTCCTATCGACGGCGAAGTCGCCACTTCCCTCGTCAGAGGGAAGCAAGAAGTCTGGGAAGATAAAGGTTGTGAAGAAGTAGTCAGAATTGGATTTTTAGGGAAGGGTGCTGTACGAGGGTACTGCCCCTGACCTAAAAATTCAAAGCACCCAACGATACGATTACGGTATCCATAGATACCTAAAATCGTATCGTTTCTGCGTTGTTGAAACAAATCATTTATTGTTTTATTTATTTTATTAGAAATAAATTTCTAATTGTTTCAAAAAGCGAGTGCGGTTATGGCTGCTTATTCACAACTGTAAACAATAATTTTTCGTCATAATTACCGCGTCTTCATCCGGTGAAGTGTAAAAATGCGGACGGATGCCGACGGTTTCAAAACCTGATTTTTCATAAAGCTTTATTGCGGGAAGATTGCTTTTTCTAACCTCAAGCGAAATAAAGCTCATCTCGTTTTCAAGCTGTTTTTCAATCAGCATTTTGGCTATGCCCTTCCGTCTGAAATCGGGCAAAACCGCAACATTTGTTACATACCCTTCGCCGCTGAAAATTTGAAGTCCCATATAGCCTACCGCCTTGCCGCCGCACACCGCAACAAGAAAATGCGAAGTGTCAAGCGAAAGCTGAGCTTCAAGGTCCGCTTTGCTCCACGGGTGAGAAAAACAGGCACATTCGATATCGTATACATCGTCAATATATTTTTTGCTGAATTTTTCTATACTAATCATAATTAATGAGCGTCAAACCAAGTGTTTCCTATCTTGCCGTCTGCGCGAAGAAGCACTTTCATCTTGCAGGCATTTTCCATTTCTTCGGTTACTATTTCAAGTGCCTTTTGCGCTTCTTCCTGCGGTGCTTCAACAATAAGTTCGTCGTGTACCTGAAGAATAAGGCGAGATTTCATATTTTCGTCGCTGAGCCTTTTATCAACCTTAACCATAGCGATTTTGATAATATCGGCGGCAGTACCCTGAATAGGCATATTCCTTGCCACTCTTTCACCGAAAGCACGCATCATATGATTTGACGAAGCAAGTTCAGGCAAATATCTTTTCCTATGAAACAGCGTTTCACTGTAGCCTTTATCCTTAGCAAGGTCTATCATCTTTTTCATATAATCATCAACACCGCTGTAGTGGGCAAGATAATTTTCGATATACTGCTTTGCTTCCTTATTTGATACGCCGATATCCTTTGCAAGCGAAAAAGCGCCGATACCGTAAACGATGCCAAAGTTAACAGCTTTTGCCCTGCTTCGCATTTGAGGCGTTACCATTTGAACAGGAAGATTAAACACCTGAGAAGCGGTGATTGTATGGATATCCTCCCCGCTGTTAAACGCATTTATCATATTTTCATCGCCCGAAAGGTCGGAAAGAACACGAAGTTCAATTTGGCTGTAGTCGGCGTCAACAAGCTTTTTGCCATCGCCTGCGATAAAGAACTTGCGCATTTGACTGCCGAGTTCCGTTCTAATCGGAATGTTTTGAAGATTAGGCTCAAGTGATGAAATTCTGCCGGTTCTCGTTTCAACCTGATTAAATCTTGTGTGAATTCTGCCGTCGTCTGCTATAACTTTTAAAAGTCCGTCGCAATATGTTGATTTAAGCTTTGAAAGCGAACGGTATTCAAGTATATGGCTTACGGCAGGATGCTCGTTTACCAAACCCTCAAGCACTTCTGCATTGGTTGAATAGCCTGTTTTCGTTTTTTTCTTGCACGGAAGCGCAAGCTTTTCAAAAAGCGCAATACCAAGCTGTTTTGGCGAATTGATATTAAACTCATAACCAACACTTTCATAAATGGAAGAAGTTAAATCATTAAGCCTTTCGCCGAGCATTTTGCCGAAAGATTCGATACCGTCTTTGTCAACCTCAAAACCGACGCTTTCCATTTTTGCAAGCACTTTTGAAAGCGGAAGCTCAATTTCTTCAAGAAGCGTTCTTTCGTCAGCTTCGTCAATAAGCTTATCTGTCTTTTCAAAAAGAGGTTTGATTACGCTTGCAAGTTCCACCGTTTCATCCTTAGTGCCGAGAGAGTTAAGATATTCCGGAATTTTAACATTATATTCAAGGCAAAGGTGTGCAATGTCGTACTTGCTGTCACTCGGTCGCAAAAGATAAGCGCTGAGCATTAAGTCACCCTTAACGCTTTTAAGGTCCGTACCCAACTTGCACGCAAGTCGGTGCAGTTCTTTAGTATTAAAGCTGTATTTATTTATACTTTCATCTTCAAAAAAGGCTTTTACAAAGTCGTTGTATCCCCCGTTATCATAAGGAGCACAAATGATTTCATCATCAAACGAGAAGTATAAATCACCCACTCCGTCGTCAACAATAACGGGATAAAAATAAGCGTTGCCGCCTTTAAGTTTTGAAAGCAAATCGGTAAGATTTTCGCACCTTTCAAAGCTCAATTTTCTTTCTTTCCGTTTCTCAACTTCAACCGCTTCAACCTTGTTTGGGTCAAGATTAAACTTTGGAATAAGCGAAAAAAGTTCAAGCCTTACAAACTGAGAAACAGCCTTTTGCTCATTCCTGTCGGATACGACATAAGAGTTAATATCGGTGTCAATCGGCGCTTCGGTACTGATTGTGCCGAGTTTGAGCGAAAGGTACGCTTTTTCCTTATCGTTTGCCAGTTTTGTTTTAACACCCGGTTTAATTTCAAGTTTGTCAAGGTTATCGTAAATATAGTCAATATTATGGAAGCGGGCAATAAGGTCAAGCGCAGTTTTAGCACCGACACCTGCAACACCGGGAATATTGTCCGAGCTGTCACCCTGCAATGCCTTAACCTGAATGAGTTCCTGAGGGGTTACGCCATATTCCTCATCAATCGCTTTTTCATCATAAATATCGGTCACTGCCTGACCCATTTTAGTCCTTGCAAGGAGCACTTTTGTACCTCCCCAGGCAAGCTGAAGCGAATCACGATCACCCGTTGCAATAAAACATTCGTCACCGTTTTTCCTGCAAGCAGCGGCGAGAGTACCGAGAACATCGTCCGCTTCCCAGCCCTCTTTTTCAATCGTTTTGATACCGAGGGAGTGGAGAAGCTCTTTAAGTGTAGGCATCTGCGCCCTGAGTTCCTCCGGCATACCCTTGCGCCCTGCTTTGTATTCGTCATACATCTTATGCCTGAAAGTAGGAGCGTGAACATCAAAAGCAACGCAAACAGCGTCGGGAGAACAGCTATCCTCAAGCTTCAAAAGAATATTTAAAAAACCGTAAATAGCATTTGTGTATTCGCCGTTTTTGGTTGTTAAAAGTTTAATGCCGTAAAAAGCACGGTTGACGATACTGTTACCGTCCAAAACAAGAAGTTTCATTTTCTCTTTTTCCTTTATTTAAAATCATAATATTATATCATATATAAAATAAAAAGTAAACAAAGTTTAAATGGCAAACACTGTTCGCTGCTACGATATTCAAATACCGTCTGTAATTTGCACATTTACAAACAACACTCTTTGTGTTATATTAATTTAGAAGTAAAAACAAAAGGTAAATAGTGTGAAAAATCACACTATTCCGATTATATTGTCCTCAAAATTTGCCTGCGGCATAATTTTGAGATGGCTAAATTCCCACTATATGCCTTGTCCGGCTACAGAGAGGCGTGTGGATGATTTTTAATGGACTATTTGTAGCCGGAAAGGCTATGGGAATTAATATGAAAATTAAAGATATTGAATTTGAAAACAATATATTTTTAGCGCCTATGGCAGGCATTGCAGACAGAGCATTTAGGGAACTTTGCATAAATTTCGGTGCAGGCTATACAGTGACTGAAATGGTTTCATCAAAAGGCTTAACTATGGGCGACAAAAAAAGCAGTGAACTTTTAACCCTCGGAGAGATTGAGAACCCGGCAGGCGCTCAAATCTTTGGTGACGACCCGCAGATTATGGTTGAGGCGGCTGTTAAATGCCTTGACTTTCATCCGCAGATTATTGATATAAATATGGGTTGCCCTGCTCCTAAAATTGCAATGAACGGCGGTGGTGCAAGCCTTATGAAAAACCCTAAGCTTGCAGGCGAAATTGTTAAAGCAGTGAGCGAAGCCGTGCCAGTTCCTGTAACTGTTAAGATAAGAAAAGGATGGGACAACGAGAGCGTTACGGCAGTTGAACTTGCGCAAATTGCAGAGCAAAACGGCGCTTCGGCAATCACGGTTCATGGCAGAACGAGGATGCAGATGTACTCGGGCGAAGTTGACTACGACATCATTGCGAAAGTTAAAAAATCCGTGTCAATTCCCGTTATCGGCAACGGCGACATAACGGACGAGCAGAGTGCAACAATTATGCTTGAAAAAACTAATTGCGACGCTATTATGATTGGCAGAGGTGCGCTCGGCAACCCGTGGCTATTTAGGAGAATTAACGCATATCTCAGCGAATGCAGAGTTTTGCCAGAGGTTGGTATTAACGAAAAAATGGTTGTTATGCTAAAGCATATTCAAAAAATCATTGAATACAAAGGCGAATACACCGCCATGAGAGAAGCAAGGCACCACGCCGCATATTACACAAAAGGTATCAGGGGCGGTGCGGCTTTAAGAAAAGAAATCAGCACCTTTGAGCATTTTGAACAGCTTGAAGAACTGGCATACAAAATTGCAAAGGAAAATGAATAATGATTTTAAAAAATTGCACTTTTTATAACGAAAGCTTTGAAAAAGAATTCGGCGACATTGAAGTTGAAAACGGCAAAATAAAGCAAATAGGAATAATTGAAAAAGACGGCAAGGATATGAGCGGATATATACTCATTCCCGGTTTTATTGATGTACATATTCACGGCTGTGCAGGCGGCGATGCTTCAGACGCTGATAAAAACGGACTGAAAAAAATGGCAGAGGAACTTGCAAAGCACGGCGTTACTTCCTTTTGCCCGACTTCTATGACACTGTCGAAAGACAGGCTTGAAAAAATAGTTGAAACTATAAACGAATATAAAGAAGAAGCGCAAAACGGCTCAAAGGTTGCAGGCATTAACCTTGAAGGTCCGTTTATCGCAATGAGCAAAAAAGGCGCACAAAATGCGGAATATGTAAGAGGCGGCACTACCAAAGAATTTGACGACCTTTACAATAAAAGCAATTCACTTGTCAAACTTATTACCATTGCACCGGAAGCATTTGAAAGCGAAGAATTTATAAAACACGCAAGCAAATTTACAAATGTTTCAATCGGTCACTCGGCAGCAAATGCAAATGAGTGCAAAAATTCTATTGAAAACGGTATTAATCACGCAACACATCTTTTCAACGCTATGACGCCTATGAACCACAGAGAAGCAGGAATTGTCGGCACAGTGCTTGACGATGAAAGAGTAATGTGTGAACTCATTTGCGACGGCGGTCACATCTGTCCTACCGTACTACGCAACGCATTTAAAATTTTAGGCGAAGACAGAGCGGTTGTTATAAGCGATTCTATGCGCGGCGCAGGTCTTGGCGAAGGTGAATTTGAACTCGGCGGTCAAGCCGTATTTGTTAATAAAGGCGGCAAATACGCAGTGCTTGAAGACGGTACTATTGCCGCTTCAATCTCTAACATTCACCGTGAATTTAAAAATCTTATCGAGTTCGGTATTGATTTTAAAACGGCGCTTAAATCGTGCACAATCAACCCTGCAAAATCAATCGGTGAGGATAAAAATATCGGTTCAATAGCAGTCGGCAAATGCGCAGACTTTGTATTTCTTAACGAAAACTTAGATATTAAAGAGGTATATATTAATGGAACACTCGCTTAACATCGCTCTTATTGAGCCTGAAATTCCGCAAAACACCGGCAACATTGCAAGAACTTGTGCGGCAACGGGCGCAAGGCTTCATCTTGTAGGTCCTATGGGTTTTACAATTACGGACAAGCAAGTTAAAAGAGCAGGGCTTGACTATTGGGACAAACTCGACATAAGCTATTATGACAGCACCGAGGAATTTTTTGAAAAAAACAAAGGTGCAAAATTCTACTATTTTTCAACCAAAGCGGAAATTGCTCATTCCGATATGGAATATGAAAACGGAGCATTTCTCGTTTTCGGCAAGGAAACAAAGGGCTTGCCGGAGGAACTTTTGAAAGCGAACCACGACACCTGCGTAAGGCTTCCTATGCGCGGAATAATCAGAAGCCTTAACCTTTCAAACGCTGTCGCAGTCGGCACATACGAAGTGCTTAGACAGTGGGGTTATCCTGAACTTGCACAAAAGGGTAAATTAACAAAATACGAATGGTAAATTATAGTTTATCTTAACATAGGTTTCTCTCCTATCGACGGCGAAGCCGCCACTTCCCTCGGCAGAGGGAAGCAAGAAGTCTGGGAAGATAAAGGTTGTGAAGAAGTAGTCAGAATTGGATTTTTAGGGAAGGGTGCTGTACGAGGGTACTGCC
>CAVKLC010000008.1:0-53646 GCA_963657005.1 bacterium
TTATTTTTGAAATTTCCAGTGGTAATTTTAACTGATATGGTGTATTATATCTTTAAACAAACAAAGCCATCGGAAAACCGATGGCTTGTTTTTTATTTGAAGCGAATTATGCTGTTTTGCGGGCTGATTCAGCTGCTCTTTCAAGAGCAAGCTTGTAATCTTTTTGGTCGGTGAAGATTTCGTTTTTATACGGATTCTTCTTTTGTTCAACCGAACGCTTGATGATAGCGGCAAGTACACAAACATTGACAGCAATGGAAATAATAGCAATAACTGCCTGTGCTTTTGGATTAGCTGCGCCCATAGTTTCAGGAGCAATACCGTTCATCATCATTGTCGGAGTGTAGCCCTGAGGGTAAACCGATGTGAGAACGCCAAACGGTTCTTTGTCTTGGAAAAGCGGAAATACCTGAGCAAACATACACCAGAGTGCAAGAGTGTTGGCTCTGTTTTGAATCCAGCCGCCCTTGTTCCAAAATGCGTTTGCAAATGTTGGAGCAAGAAGAAGTGCAAGACCGCAGTACCAAGAGTGTGAAGGAAGATTAAGATATGTATACTCAAAGTTCCAAATATCATAAGCAAGGATGTAGCACCAAGTCATATCAGGCCAAAGCATATCCTGCTTATTCTTTGATGAGTAAATACCCCACCAACCTGTCATACAGAAAATGTTGATGATACCGGCGATACCGTTAAGCCAGTTCCACCAGCCGCCGTAGATGTAAACACCCTCGGATGAGAGCCACCAACCGCCGTTGAAACCGCCTTTAATTGCAGATTCAAAGTCAGATGCAACTGCAATAAGGATATTGATAGCAACGATTACGAATGGGAAAACCTTGAACCAATCTTTTTTGCCGATGCTCCACTTATACTTGAGCATCATAAAGCCGATACAGCCGAATGTTGCCGCATAAAGCTTTGCATAGTGGAACCAACCGTTCATATAAAGGTAGGTTTGGTTGTTGACTGCCCACTCTGCTCCAGATTTAGCTGCTACGGCAATAACGATAAAGTAAACCGTTAAAGCTGCAGGTAAGACAAGAAACAAAGCAATTCCGCCCGCTTTAGAGCGACGGGCAATCTCGTTTAATACAACGAGTCCGACAAATACAAGTACCCAACCCAAAAGTTGATACAATGTATTATCGCCGTAAACTTGGAATAACATTGTCATTCCCTCCTCTAATAAAATAAATAAAATATATAATTAAGGCAAATGAGTTTTCGAGCTAACAATGTTAGCCTTTAATGCTCAGCATAATATTGAATATTATTTTGCCTCAATTTCCTTAATCATAATTTCATTGCCGTGAAGAAGGTAGGTGCGTTCGCTTTGGCAATACGGGCAGGTTTTGCCGTATTCTACTGTTTTGTACTCGCCCTTGCAGTCCTCGCAAAAAGTAACCGCCGGGATAACCTCGATATTAAGCTTGGCGCCGTTCATAAGTTCGCTTTTAGCGCACGCCCACTGCCAGCAATCATCGAGATAATCGTGCAAGACGCCTGACACTTCGCCGACTTCAACCGTAACCGAAGAAACGGTTTTTAGCGCATTTTGCTTTCCTACATCTTCAATTTCGTCAATGATATGAAAAACTATACCAAGTTCGTGCATAATCAGTCCTTTTTAGCTTTTTCAGCTTTTTTAATCTTGAAATTACGCTTAATCATATATGGCAAAATAGCTTTCATCTTGTCGTTAGAATTAACCATTGTACTGCACTCAGGATGCTCACGGTGAAGATGAATTGCGTCAAATTCACACTTGGTTGTACAAATGCCACAACCGATACACTTATTTTCGTCAACCACGCTTGCGCCGCAGCCGAGGCAACGGGAAGTTTCAATCTTAACCTGCTCCTCAGTAAGCGGAAGATGAGCATCGGAAAATGAAGTTTTAGCGTCAATATTCTTATTCATTGCAGGCACTTGGCGAGAAGAATTATCATAAGTTTCAACTCTGATATCATCCTTGTCAAGAGAAATGAAATCTCTCCTGTTTCTGCCGATTGTAAGGCTTGCATTGAAGTGAACAAAACGGTGGATAGATTCTGCACCCTCTTTACCTGCCGCAATAGCGTCAATCGCAAAACGAGGACCTGTATAAACATCGCCGCCGACGAAAATATCTTTTTGAGCGGTTTGGTAAGTTAAGCTGTCAGCCTGAGGTCCGTTACCCCTGCCAAGTTCAACAGCTTCACCTTTAAGCATATCGCCCCATTCAATCGACTGACCGATTGAGAAATAGAGGTGGTCACATTCTATTGTCTTTGTATCGTTTTCGTCGAACTGAGGGTTAAATCTGCCGTTTTCATCAAAAACAGCCACACACTTTTTAAGCACAACACCCGAAACCTTATTGTTTTCAGTCAAAATTTGCTTAACGCCCCAGCCGTTGTTGATTTCGATACCCTCTTCTTCCGTTTCAAAAATTTCATCGTCTGACGCCGGCATTTGCTCCCTGCTTTCAAGGCAGAACATACCGAGAACATCAGCGCCGCAACGCTTGGTTGAGCGGGCAACATCGACAGCAACATTACCGCCGCCGATAACAACAGTCTTGTTGCCTTTAAGGTCAAGGTCGTGATTTTCAGCGATTTTATGAAGAATGTCAACAGCGCTCATAACACCCTCGGCATCCTCGCCCTCAAGGTTAGGCTTACGGGAGCCTTGGCAACCGATAGCGATATAAAATGCTTCATAACCCTGAGCCCTGAGTTCGTCAAGAGTTACATCCTTGCCGACTTCAACTCCGCATTTAATTTCAACGCCGAGCTGACGGATAACATCAATTTCAGCGTCAACCACATCTTTTTCAAGCTTATACGACGGGATACCGTAAGTGAGCATACCGCCCGGCTTTTCATTCTTTTCAAAAACAGTTGGACGATAACCTGTTGTGGCAAGGTAATATGCGCAGGAGAGACCTGCTGGACCGCCGCCGATAATAGCGATTTTGTTATTAAATTCGCCACGGTTCGACGGAATTACCTTTTTAGGGATATAACGAGTTTCAGCGACCAAATCTTTTTGAGCAATAAAACGCTTAATTTCATCAATAGAAACTGCTTTATCAATAGTGCCGCGAGTACAAGCGTCCTCACATCTCTTGTTACAAACTCTGCCGCAAACTGCAGGGAACGGGTTTTCCTTTTTAATAAGAGCAAGCGCGTCGGTATACCTGCCCTGAGCCGCCATTTTTATATAACCCTGAACTGCGATATGGGCAGGGCAAGCGGTTTTACACGGAGCAGTACCTGTGTCGTAGCAGTTAATTCTGTTTTTATCACGATAGTCAGGCGACCATTTTTCCTTGCCCCATTTAACAGCGTCAGGAAGTTCCTGCTTTGGATATGTAACAGATGAGCCGTCCTTTTTGCAAAGCTTTTGACCGAGCTTAACCGCACCTGCAGGACAATATTCAACACATCGACCGCACGCAACGCAGTCCTTAGCCTCAACCTTGGCAACATAAGCGGAGCGTGACATATTTGGCGTATTGAAAAGCTGAGAGGTACGAAGTGCGTTGCACACCTTAACCTGACAGTTACAAATAGCAAAAATCTTGTTTTCACCGTCGATATTTGTTATTTGGTGAACGAAGCCGTTATCCTCAGCACGCTGAAGAATTTCCATAACTTTTTCACGGGTAATATAGTGACCCTTATTTGTTTCAACAAGGTAGTCTGCCATATCGCCCACGCCGATACACCAATCTTCAGGGTCATCGGCGCAACCCTCACCGCACATTGCACGGCTGTAACGGCACGAACACGGACCTGCCGCATACTTGCCGTCGTATTTATCAAGCCAATGCGAAATATGTTCAACATCAGCTGACTGATTTTCCATACTTATAGCTTTTTCAACCGGGATAACATGCATACCGATGCCTGCGCCTCCCGGAGGAACCATAGGTGTGATAGCTTCAAGCGGAAGCTGGGTCATACGCTCAAAGAAATTTGCAACCTGCGGATGCTCGCAAAGTTGGTCCCATTTCATATTGAAAAACTCGGCAGAACCCGGAACGAACATAGGAAGCACATACTGCTTTTCATGCTCAGGGTTTTCCCAATTATATTCAACAAGACCGATATTTGACATATCCTTTAAAAGCGGTTCAAGGTAAGTCGCTTTTTTGCCCGTTGCTTTTTCAATTTCAGCCATTTTCATACCGTGGTGCACTTTCATTTTAAGCGCAACCTCAGCCATTTCGTCAGTAACGAGCGAAGCAAGACCCCAATACTCAGGGTCGTTAGTTGTAAGTTCCTTGCCTACTTTTGGAAGCCACGGCATTTTGTACAAAACACGGTCGGTAATGTGCTTGCCGAGAGCGATAATGAGCGGGCGAGCCGGCTCGTTTGAATGGTTTTCATAATAGTGCATAACCCTGTCGTCGTACACTCTGTCATTCGGTACTTTTGACGGGTCAAATTTGTATTCATACTCCTTATTTGACATCAATATTCTCCCTCTAAAATAGTATGCCTTTTAATAAATCATTTACCTAACACTATAATTTTAGCTAATTGTGAATAAATTGTCAATATACAATTAATGGCAATGTGTACTAATTTGAAAGATGTTATAAAAGCACAAAAAAGAAGACGGCATTGCTGCCGTCTTCCCTATTACATTAGATTAACTTTATTAAAAATTAACCAAGATCTTCGTCGCCGTCGTCTCCCGGGTCTACTACGAAGATTGAAGTAGTTACTACATCGCATGTATTAAACTCATCAATCTGAGACATTGGCTTTGTATAAAGTTCTTTCATTAGAAAAACCTCCCAAATTTGCGAAGCTTACCCCTACCCCATAACAGTAGCGAGCGTCACCTCGCTTATAATAAGTTAATATTATGCGTATGTGTAAGGCATAGCCTGTGAATATACTGTAGAGATATTGCCATCTGCATCCTTAACTGTTGTAAATGCAACAGCAGAAATTGTATGGCCTACTCTCTTAGCACTTGAAATACCGTAAACAAGGCTGAACTGGTCGTAACCGTTATCAGCATAAGCTACCTTAACCTTACCGGTTGAAGCAGCACCCTTATTGCCTACATTTTCAAGAGTGAGTTCAGCAGCATCCATATCCATACCGTAAACGAAGCCCTGCTTAACGATTGTGTCAGTAGGAGCGATTGTACGAGTTGCAAGGAATGCTACCTTGTATTCTGAACCATTGATCAAGCTTGCGTCAACCATACCAACCTTAGTAGCAGCTGTTTCGGTTGAATCAGCTACAGCTGTAAGTTCAATGTCAGAACCGCAGAAGAATGTGTAAGTGTCGCCATAAGCAACAGTTGCACCGTTAACTGTCCAAGCCTTTGTACCGGCCTTAGTAACAGTTACCTTTGTATCATAAGTAACATTGTCAAGAACATCTTCAGCTGAAGCCTTAGCTGTTGTGATTGTAGCACCGTCAGCCTTTACTGTGTATGTCTTAACTTCGTTCTTAGTGTACTGAGCTACGATTGTAGCGCCTTCCTGAAGAGCAGCGATTGCGTCGTCAGAAAGTGACCAACCAGCAAATGTATAACCAGGACGAGCAGGAGCTGTAGGAGCAACTACTGTCTGACCCTTTGTATACTGAGTTGAGTCAATAACATTACCATAGCTGTCAACAAATACTACTGTAAATGTATCAGCAGCAGTTTCCTTAAATACAGGAACGAACTTAGTGCTTGTTACAACTGTTGTTGTGAATTCAGCGTCAGTAGAAACAAGAGTATTGTTTACTGCCCAACCAACGAATTCAGCGCCTTCAACAGGAGTAGCTGTAAGAGTTACTTCACCGTTAACAGCAACCTTAGCAGAAGCCTTAGTTTCGCCGTTAAGAGTTGTTGTACCAAGGTCAGTAGCAGCAACTTCAACAGTTACAGCCTTAACAAGACCTGCAACAGCAGCTTCAAGAGCAGTAGCAGCAGCGTCAACATCATCCTGAGCTGTGTATGCTTCAACTGTAGCCTGAGCGTAAGCTTCAAGAGCAGCAGTTACAGCAGCAACAGATTCGTCTGTATAGTTGTCAGCATTAACTGCCTTAGCAGCTTCGAGTGCAGCATAATAAGCTGTACCGTCAAGCTTATCGGTTGCATGACCTGTAGCGATTGTTTGGCCGCAAGTGTTACATACTGTATCGCCTGTGTAACCGTTAGCAACAAGTGTAGCAGCTTTATCGTTTACAACTGTTGTATCAGCGTGGTCACAAACGAGCTTATCGATATCCTTTGCAGTGTAGCTATAGCCGCAATCTGTACATGTGTACTTAGTTATACCCATTTCAGTGTATGTAGGATCAATAACTACTTCTGACTTATAAGAACATTTTTCAACAGCATCATTAGCTACTTCAGCATAAGTGAAGTCACCGGTCTTTGACCAAGTGTAAGATGTTGTTGTATGAGTACCGTCGCCGTTTTCTACAGGAGCCTTAGCAGCTGTATTAGCAGGAGCGGTAGGAGCAGCACCCTTATCAACAGTTACTTCCTGAGTAGAACCGTCGATAAATGTGTAAGTGTAAGTATCAGTTGTTGGAAGTGCTTCAAGACCTGCAACAGCAGTTTCAAGAGCAGTAGCAGCAGCGTCAACATCATCCTGAGCTGTATATGCTTCAACTGTAGCCTGAGCGTAAGCTTCAAGAGCAGCAGTTACCTTAGAGTAAGAATCAGTTGTATACTTAGTACCGTCAACAGCCTGAGCAGCCTTGAGTGCAGCATAATAAGCTGTACCGTCAAGCTTATCGGTTGCATGACCTGTAGCGATTGTTTGGCCGCAAGTGTTACATACTGTATCGCCTGTGTAACCGTTAGCAACAAGTGTAGCAGCTTTAGCGTTTTCAACTTTTGTATCAGCGTGGTCACAAACGAGCTTATCGATTGATTCTGTGTAAGAATAACCGCAGTCGTTACATGTGTATGTAGCCTTACCGTCTTCCTTGTATGTAGGCTTAACTGTTACTTCTCTTTTGTAAGAACAATCAGATGTTTTATCTTTAGCAACTTCGACATAGATTGTATCTTCAGTAGCTGCTGATACAGTAGGCCATGAATACTCTTTATGTGTGTGGTGACCTGCACCGTCTGAAACATTCTTTGTTGCAGCTGTGTTAGTTGTTGGAACTGTAGGAGTTTCGCCTTCCTTAACAATCTGAGTATCAACTACAGTGCCTGCAGCATTTTTGAATGTGATTGTGTATTCCTTAGTTTCAGGCTCTGAGCTCTTAGCATAATCAGTGTAGATTGGAGTCCAACAAGCGAATGTTGACTTAGTATCGTCATGAGTGATAAGGAAAAGCTCAGGATTCTGATAACCTTGTAATGAATCTCTATAGTATGGCTCAAACTCAGTACCTGCAATATCGGTATCAAATTTGAATACTTCAGAAAGGTCACAGTCTTTAAGTACTTCAAAGCTGTATACGAAAGAAGCAATACCGTACTTACCGAATGGCTTTGTACCGTCAGAATTTACACCAATATAGTTAGATGTGTTTGCATCACCATCTACTGCGGCATTACCTGTAACAGCACCATAGAATGTACCATTTTCAACATTTACATTTGCACCTGCAAAGTTAAGAGCAGCTGCATATATTGTAGAACCTTTAGCGATACAAGCTTTTGAACCTGTTTCAGCATCTATCCAAGTATCTTTTGTTCTTAATGCACCTGAATAGTAAGCTGCCTTGAGGTATTCCTTATTATACTTACCCTTGAACTGGCCGTTTTCCATAATGTCTACGCCGCCAAATTCAACAGTAACAGCAATACGCTGACCAGCTTTAAGCTGAGCAGGGTTAAGAATGTTACCTGATTCCTTAACTGCTTCATATGTCTTAGTAGCACTCTGTGCATAGTAGTTGTTGAAATATTGCTTTGCGTAAGTAGATAATGTACCGCCGGAAACTGCAGCTGCAGCTTCATCATTAGAACCCTGTGAAGATACTGTAGCAGCAACTACAGGCTTCCAGTCGTTACGGTGGTCTTCGTATCCGGTATTACTAAAGTCTTCAACCCTAGCACCAAAATCTAATGACCAAGATATAGCATCAGCATCGTAATCTTTGCCGCTATTATAGCCGTAGTACTCTGGTGTTGACTGAAACTTGTCGAGTGAAACATCTACTCCGTCGTCAACCCACCATTTTCTGTTTTGAGTAACAGTGTAATCATCAGAACCAAACATATCAGGTGCTGACGGAGTACCTGCTAAAGCAGAAAAAGGAACAGAGAAAGCAACCATAAGAACTGCAAGAAGAACAGCTATTGCTTTTCTAAATGTCTTTTTCACTTAGAAATCCCCTTATTTATATTTTATGTTTCATTATTTAATCTCAATACCGTTATAGTAATTCGCTCCGGCTGCACAAGCATAAACAATAACAGCATCTGCACCAGTAATTTGACCATCACCGTTAGTGTCATATGTTCTGTTTGAACCGGCTGTAGCACCGGCATAAACTGAAACAGCATCTGCGCCGGTAATTTGACCGTCACCGTTGAAATCACAAGCCATCATTGGAATTACTGCATTTGCGATATCAGCACCGTTTACGGTTAGCGTGATATCAGCACGAGTAATCGCATATGTGGATGAGATTGACAGATAATAGGTTCCGTCCTTTAACGAGTCGATTGAGAATGAGTTAACATCGTCATTAAGAGATGATGTAACTGTGCCGACAAGGTCACTGCGTGCCTCGTCAGAATATACATTAACTGTATATTCACCGTAAACAGGTGTATTGGCAGTTTCGCCACTACCGTTTGTCATAATGACAAGCGAACCTGTTATGCTATGACCTGTCGACGGTGAAACATCACAAGTCATGAGATATAAAGAACCGTTATAACCCTCAAATTCAGTAACGAGAGCGTACTCGTTATCAAGTCCGTCCTCATAATTGGTTAAAAGGAAGGTTTTGTTTGGGTCGGTTGAAACCGTGATAACATCGGCGGCGTCGCAATCATTTGCAAATGTAACAGAAAATGTTGCAAGCAAAGTAGCTTCGCTGTCGATAGCCGAACAAGTGTCGGAATCAGAAGCAAAACCGAAAACCAAATTTGAATTGTCGGTAACAGTTCCCATTGATGAAACGCCGGTAACATTTTCTGAAAGTAACGCCTTAGCGTCGCCGTTAACCGTTACATCAGAAGAATATGTTGCTGTAAGCTGCATTACCGATAACTCGGAAACTCCTTCTAAATAGAAGTTAACATCATAAGTACCTGCAGCCAGCTTGTCACCATCGCATAACTCACCATTGGAATCAACATATGTGCAGTAAATATTCGGCTTTTCAGAACCGAGAGCTGCAGCATATGAAGTACGAGGAAGGCACACTAATACTGCAAAAATTGCAAGCAATGCAAGTGTACCGAAAATAACACCTACACGCTTTTTATTAATTGCATTTGACATTGGTGTTACCTCCTTGTAAGTAAAGATAGAATGAAAATTAAAGGGAGAGACAGAAACGCCGTGAAGTTGCCAAGCGCCTTTCGGTTGAAGCCACGCAAAAGCGGGAACAAGCAAACGCCGCAAAAAGGCAAAAGCACAAGTGACTGAAAATCAATACAAATACGAGACTGCCTTGAGCCTCCCTTTCGCCCCATAAGGGCATTGTATATAAACGGCAAGCCGATTATACCAAAACTCGGGCATATAAAAATATATACCCTATATGCTAATAATAGCACAAAAAATTATAAATTTCAATACTTCTTAAGAGCTTTCGCCCCTAAGAAGTATATGAAGTTAATTTAGCTGTTATTACTGAATAGTAACAGCAGGAAGTGCCGGAGCAGTTGATGCAATAGAATATACTGTTACAGCATCGGCACCTGTTACTTGACCGTCACCGTTAAGGTCACAGTAAGCATTTTGAGCACCGGAAGCATTACTGTAAACAACTACAGCATCGGCACCTGTAATCTGACCGTCGCTATTGTAGTCGCATACAATCATAGGAACTGCTACGCCTGTTACATCAGAAGCGCCAACAACAATTGTTACTGTGCGGTCTAATGCATATTCAGAAGTAATAGTAGCTGTGTATGTGCCAGGAGCAAGGTCAAGGCTGATTTCATTAGCATCAGCTGTTAAGTCGAATGACTTATTAAGAACTTCAGCATTAGTTGAATCGTAAACTGTTACATCATATGTGCCTGTTACACCGCTGTTAACTGTAGCACCCTTTGAAGATGTTGCAACAACGATAGGAGCAGTTACATTAAATGTAGAAGGAGCGTCAGATTCAACAGCAGGAGTAATAGTTACATCACCGTCAACATAGATGTCATAAGGGAATGAAGTAAGGTCTTCAAATACCTTCTTATCGCCGTTGATTGTGAGTTCAGGAAGAACAGTGTAACCGTCCTTAGCTGTAACATCAACAGAAATTGTTGTACCGGTTTCTACTGATACAGGTTCTGTATAAGTTACGCCGTCGATAGTAACAACTGCGCCCTCAACAGGAGTAACTGTTACTGTGTATGACTGATATTCTGTAAGAGCGATTTCAGCTCTTTGGAGAGTACAATCAACACTGTAAACCTGAGTAATCTGAGCATCATAGTTTGCTCTGTCGTTAATGTTGAAGTTGTTAGCATTCTTGTACTTGTAATCGCCGTTACCGTACTGAGCAAGGTTAACTGCTTCAGCAAGGGCTCTTACATAAGCAGTCCAAGAAGCATTTGTAAACTTAGTAGCGCCTGTGTTTGTAAGGGTGTTGCCATCCCAAGCGCCGAAGCGAGGTTCAACTGCGCCTACGCCCTTAGTGATAACAGCTTCAGTCTTAACTGTGCCGTCTTCATTATAGGTAGCAGGAGTTGCCTTGAGTGTCTTGTAAGTGTTGCCTGATGCACACTTAATTTCAGCTTCAAGCTTATCGCCCTGGTAACCACGCTCTTGAACTACAGAAGCGAAGATGTTGAAAAGTCTTACAGCTTCTTTAGCCTGAACTGAAGAAACTTCAGAATCGGTTGTATAAGTATACTCAATACCGTCGTTCTTGAGGCTCTTCATAAGTGAAGCAGCGTCCTTATAAGACATACCGTTTCTTTCAACTCTCTTTTCGGTTGTTGGGTCAGTGTATTCAACACTTACAGTATACTTAGATTCTGCAATCTTAGCATATTCAACCATCTTGTTGTAAGAAAGGATATCGAAGTTAACTTCTTCAAGGTCATTTCTGAGTTCAGAAATGTCGTTGTAAAGAGTTGATGATGCGTTGATAAGGTTAGCATAAACCTGGCTAAGTACATAAGCAATCTTATCGTTTGCCTTTGTAATAGCACCACGATAGTCAATCTTGTTACCATCTTCGTCAGCGGCACCTGTATTTGCGATACAAGTGTACTGAGTTTCAGGGAACTTGCAAGCCCAAGCGTCTGTTGAGTTACACTTGTCACCGTTAGCATCTCTGTATACATACTGAACCTGGTTGTAGAGAAGGTTGTTGTCCTTATCTGTTGCCTGAGTGTCAGTTGGCTTCTGCCATGGAGCGTTAAGATATGTTGTTGTATCCCAAACAGTAGCATACTTAGCTGCGTTAGCAAGATAATAGTTGCCGTCAGCAGCAAGAATTACTTCTACGCCTGCAGGGTCCTTGCCGTCCTTAACATCAGAAGATGTAAGTGGCTTTGGTGAGTAAATCGGCATTGTTGCGTTAGCATCATAATAGTAAACGCCTGCTACACCGCCGATTGTTGTACCAAGTTCTTCATCGTAAGAACCGCCGACATAAGCAGCGTCCTTAACAGATGCAGGAATTGAACGAGTTACTGTCTTACCTGATACATTGTAAGAAACAGACTGCTGTGAAGTTGTATAAGGAACAAATGCATGGTCGCCTGTTGGAGAAGTTGTCTGCTTTGTTGCAGCTGTAAGTTCTGTTGTATCAGACATTTCGATAGCTGATGTAGCTGTCATAGGAGCTGCCTGAACAGAAAGTACATTAAGGAGAGCTGTCTTAGCTTCAGTATAAACTGACTGGTCAACGAAGTCTGATGACTTGTAGTTAGCCATTACCTTAGAAAGCTCGTTATAGTTAGTGTCAAGAGATGATGCAGAAGATGTATCACCGATGACAATGTTGAAGTTAGCATAACCAGGCTGTGATGAGTTGTAAAGGTTAAGCTTAACATTATAAGTGCCGGCATTAAGAGGAGTTTCGTTATCGTATGCGAAAGGATAGATGTAAGAATCTCCGCCGCCGTCAAGTGTAACTTTCTTGTTAACTACATAGAAGCCGTCAAGACCGTTAACACCGAGTGAAAGGATGTTAAAGAGGTTATCATAGTTGATTGTACCGCCATTGTTTTGGAGATACATAGCGTCATAAACGCCGTTTTCATTAATATGGTAACCCTTAATAATCTTAGCATTAAGAGCTTCCTGAAGTGTGTAAGTTACATGAGTTCTTCTTTCGATAGCTTTACCTGCAGCGTTAGCATCATTGATGATGTTAGCGATTTCTTCTTCAGTATAGCCCTTGTAGTAAGTGATAGCAGTTGAGTTACCCTCAGTTGCTTCATTTACTTGGTTACGCTGCCAATCGCCGAATTCACCGGAACCTGCAGAAGTTTCAATACGATAGTCATACATACCAACCTTGAGGAGGTCACCGGTATTCTTGTTCCAGAATGCGATAGCATCTGTTGTACCGATATTTACTGATGTTGTATCATCGTCGTTGAACTTAGTAGCTGCGGTTGTAAGGTTATTTGTCTTGAAGTTATCGATTTCATCATAGAAGAAGATACCGTCAAGGCTACGGGTGTTACGGTTGAATACTGAGTTACCACCGTTGTTGTGAACTCTAAGACCGTATTCAGCAATGTTTCTTGCGGTAGTTGTACCGAGAACCATATCGTGTGGATATGTAACAGCAAGACGACCGTCCTTACCAATATTATTGGTATTGTGAACTACGATGCCGTTAACTTCTCTGTCAGTACCGTTAGTCTGGCTGAATGCGTCGTTGAACTGATTGTCTTCGTTATAAACTGTATCTCTCCAACCTGATGCTGAAGTAAGAAGCTGATAAGCTGATACAGTGTTATCACCGTAAAGAACTGAACCGCTCTTATCTGTGATATCATATGTTACACGGATTTCACAGTTCATTGAGTCAGAACCTGAGTCAGGTGAATAAGGAACACCCAAATCAAATGTAGCTGTCTTACCTGCTTCGATAAGACCTGTTGGATAACCGGTTACATTATATGTAGTACCGTCATCTGCAACACGCTTAACATCTGTAACATGTACATAGTAACGAGAAAGCTGATTAACTTCACCGTTTGTTACATAAGATGCGTTGATACCAACTGAGTTGTTAGTAATGTTGAATGGTGTTGTATAAGTCTTACCGGTTGTAGCACCTGTTACAGCCTTGCTTTCAAATGAAGCAGTAGCCATCTTGAGCTGATGCTGACCGATAGTGCTTAATGCTTCAGGAATGAAGCTGTTAACAGCCTGAAGTGCGAAGCAGATACCGCGAAGAATTGAATCAGGGTATGTGTTTACACCGCTTGTGCCGTAACCTGCAAATTCAGCGAAGTTGCAAAGTGCCTTTTGAACAGCACCCGGAGTACTACCTGAATTTGTTGATGTACCTGCAAGAGGTGTTACCTGAAGTGCATCATCAAACGGAGTAGCTGATGTTGCGTCAGGAACGATTGTTGTGAAGCTCTGTCCGTCATAACGAGCACCGAGGAGACCGTTTGCAAGGTCCTTAACTACATTATAAACTGTAGTTACGATTGATGTTGACTGGATAGGCTCAGCAGAAACGATTGTAAGTAACTGCCAAATGAAGTTAGATACACCGCAAAGACCTGAAGCTCTTTCATCTTCAATGTTGAGGAATGAGAGAACAACATTGTTCCAAATGAGGTCTTTTGAATCAAACTTAGCGTAGCCCTTACCCTGAAGTGTACCGAGTACAGGCATAAGCTTGTTTGCAACAAGGTCAATGTTTTCCCAAAGAGTGTTAGCAGTTGTGATAAGGCTTGCACCGTTTTCACTCTTGCCGCTCTTGCAAAGACCGAGGAGTGCGCCAACGCCCATTGAGCGTTCGCCCTTGTTAACATCCTTCTGCATTGCATAATCGCCGCCGTAGTAGCAGATTACTGAGTTGAGAAGGTCGAAGATTGTTGTGCTTGCATTAACTGCAGCAGTTTCAGTCTTCCAAGCGTTGCCGTTTTCATCTGTAAGAGGAACATAAGCTTCAATTACATATGCAACAGCGTCACGAGCCATTGGAAGAATTGTGCCTTCGAGTGTTGCGTTGATTGTTCCGTCCTTGTCAACAGTAACAAGTGAAGAATAATCTTTCTTAGGCATTGAGAATGATAAGTATTCTCTGAGAGCTACATAAGCAACTGCCTCTGCATCCTTACAGCCGTCCCAATCAGATGGGTGGATAAGTTTTTCAAGCTTGCCTTCGCCGAGGTTAATCTGACCGATGCAAGCAACGAGCATAGGAATCATTGCTTCTTCAAGGTTCTTTTCAGAAAGTGTAGCATCTGTGCCGTACTTAGTGTAGAAAGCCTTGAGGATGTTAGCGTCTGTAGCGTCTGCTGTATACTGTACCATCTTGCAAGCGTTGCCAACAAGAGTGGTTGTAATGGTTCTGATAGCAGAATCATTAATAGTTGTAAGGTTAGTACCGGTTGTTGCCATTTCAGGGCGAGTACCGATAATGTTATCTCTCTGAGGGAAGAGGTCCTTAACTGCAGCAACGAGTGCGTCGTTAAGAGCAGCTACCATTGACGGATAGTTCTTATACTGAGTGTCAAAGAAGTCGTCAATGTTAGGAGTACCTGTTTCAGAGAAGTAAAGGTTGATAGGACCTGTTGTTACATTGAATCCGTAGTCAGCAAGTGGGCTGTATCTTAACTTAGCAAAGAGCTTTGTTTCATCAATATCTGACCACTTACCTGTTGAATCATCAGCAGCTGTACGGTCATAAGAAATAACCTGCTTTACATAGTCAAGGAATTTTTGAGCAGTATCAAATTTATAATCTTTATATACTGCGTTTGCCCATTCGTTAATCTTAGCTTCAGTGTAGTTAGATGCAACATCTGATGTGCTCCACTCGCCCTGCTCGTCGAAATAATAATAGTAATTATTATCGAAGTTAGCGCCGTGACCTTCATCGTATGCATCGTTTACATGAAGAAGACCGATTGAACCTTTAAGTACTGTGTCCCAAGCAATGCTGAGTGCCTGATAACCAAAGCTAAAGAGATTGTCTGTATTTGAAAGAGCAATCTGAGTAGTTGATGATGTAGCGAAGCCGTTAGCATCCGGAGCACCGTAAGCAAAGAGGAGAACATTCTGTGGGTTACCGTCGTCATCAAGGAATTCATCTGAATAAACAAGGTTAGGGTCGTAACCGAGCTTTGCAGCTGCAGTAGCGTAGTCAGAACCGCTTGCTTTCATTTCCTTCTTAATAGCAAGGTAACGGGTAGCAGATGTGTCACTCTTATCGGTATATTCTTGATTATATGTAACAAGAACAGAAATCTTATCAAGAAGCTCTGTTGTGAGCTTGTTCATAAGTTGCTCATCAAACTTGAAGCTTGATGGGTTTGATTTGAAGTTAGCAATTTCTTCATCTGTATACCAATCAGTATACTGGAAGATAAGCTGCTGAACGATGTTATAAACAAAGTTTGACTTGTAGCTTGTATCAGAGAAACCGAGCAAACCGCCGATAATGCTATATACATCTAAATTAGCAAGGCTTCCGAGAGTACCGAGAGTAAAATCACCTCTGAGTAACTGACCGAGTACATCCTTGCCGTTATAGTCTGCACTGTTGGTTTGGAGAATAGCTATAACTCTCTGAAGAATTTCAGTAGAAGAAGCTGTTTCTCTTGTGATATGCCAGCCGTTGCCGTTAGCGTCGTTTGTTGCAACCGAGTTGAAGTTAAGGTTCTTAGCGTCGCCAAGATAGTTACCAAACTTAACAAGTACGCCACGAACAGACTCAAGTGTTTGGAAAATTTCGTCAACACTGTGAGTACGAACAGCGATATTATACTTAATAATACCGAATGCGTTAATCTTGAGCAAACGGTTTGTTGAGTCCCAAGTCATATAAGCTGTGATTGAAGAAGGAAGCTTTTCAAGAAGCTTATCAACCATAGGACCGTATTCTGCAAGCATAATGTCGGCATAGTCAAGCAAAGCTGTTGCTGTTTGCTCATCGGAAAGAATAGCCCAGGCCAAATCGTTATATTCGATTGAGTCATCGGCATATGTCTTATCACTGCTCATGGTAGCACCATAAGCCGAGATAGCACCGGTGAAGCAAGAAGCAGCCATAAGCACAGCCATAAGTAAAGCTAAAAGCTTATGGGAAAACTTTTTTGCCTTCGTTTTCATTAATTTACCTCCATTTTAAATTTCTTTTAAAGTAAATAAGTTTAAAAGTGTTAACATATCTGCGCCGGGCAGCCTGTCGCAATCTCTGACCATCAGGCAATCTGAATTAGACTGAATGGACGGTTACAAACCGTACCACGCTCCTAAACGGACGCAATATGTGCTTCAAACACATTGTAATTATTACATAATAAGGCAAAAAAGTCAATAATCGCATAAACGAAACTGAATTTTTGTAACTTTGTCCAAATTTGAGTTTAAATTTTTGTTAATCTGTACAAATTATTCACATCAAGTTTACAAAAAATTTACATTTATTTGCTGAAAAGTTGATATTTAGCAGCGGGTAAAGTCACCAAGCTTTACACAAAATTTACATTTGTAAGGGTGATTAACTTTACAAAAACACAGTTTATTTACACGACTTGGAGCATATTATATACCGCTTATCAGTTATTTATTTGTCGATTTTTGTTTGTTAGACACATTTTATCATTCTGTCCGTTACACTACTTTCTATCGTCAAAAATCATTGCTAAAATATGTTATAAATTCACAATAAATTAATTTTTTGTTACAAAAATATTGACTTATTATATATTCTTTGATATAAATAATTTGTATTTGTTTATACGCGTGTGGATATCCTGCGCCTAAAAAGCAGTTTTTTGTGTAGAAACTGTGAACAAATACTGCTCGGAGGGCGTCGCATAGCCATATGCGTTGCCAAAAACGACAAGTTCGTAATTCATATGTAAAGGAGAGAGAGATTTATATGAGAACGAGCAAAAAACTACTCAGCTTTTTCTTAGCTGTAGTAATGGTCGTGACCACATGTTCGGTTGGCTTTACGGCATTCGCCAAAAGTAATGACAACCCGCTATGGCAAACGACCGGTGTTGATGCCGACTCGGCTTTCAGCACGCTTAACAAATTGGCAGACAACCTGCCTTCCCTTCTCATGGGCATTGATGTAATCAAAAATGCCGTATATGAAAAGGGCGCTAAAGAGCTCGGCAAAACGGTTGACGAATTGACCGATGCCGAAAAAGAGCAGATTGAAAGCGAAACAACGCTTCAAGATTTGCTCGGCGTTTTGCAACCGACACTTATCGGTGCACTCGCTTCCACAAGTCAATCAGACTTCGTTCGTAATATTTATGGCGATACCACCACCGGTGATTTATCAAGCTATAATTATTTGAGCGGTTCAACAGGTTCGGTTGACTACTACACACTTGCAGCTCTTTGCTACAACTACAAGGACAACTCAAGTTTGTCTAAGGAGTCGAGAGAGCAGCTTGAAGAATGGTTATACGGTGCTAAGGATGACCGTACCCTTTCAGGCAGAGATGCAAGCGGTAAAACAGTTAAGTATTCGGCTAACAGCCTTTGGTACTTAGCTACACTTTACCAACAGCAGGCAGGTAATGACGAAGAAATCATTGCTAAGATTGACGCAATCGGCAGACGCTATGACCAAGCGTTTAAGGACAAAAAGATTTTCAACTTGTCACTTGACGGTGAAACCTACATCGGTTCTACTTACGAAACCGCTTCGCTCTATCAGTTAAAGCAATGCGACTTTGCTCTTACCGCTGAAGACCAGGCAGTCGTTGACGACCGTATCGCAGTATACAACAAGATGATGGATGTTTACGGCATCGGCGTCAAAGTTAATGATGTTGCAGAGCTTCTCTACTACGGTTTCGGTATGGGTGCAAGCGCAGTTCAGTCAAGCTTATACATTAAGCTTATTCAGGACGGCGGCTTAGACTTCACCGCAAGCGTTGAAGAAAGCGGCATAATCGGCGCACCGTTAACAATGAACGGCTTTAAAATCAATGCAAACGAAAACAACATTTTCGCTCGTGTTGAAGCAGGTATTTGCGCATCAATCGGTGTTGACAATATCGCTTCCGCCATCAAGATGATGATGGGTATGGATGAAAGCGATGAGCTTGATGATGCAACACTCAACACACTTTCAAACTTCTTGATTGACGGTGTAATCAATGCAGACTTGCTTAACACAGCCCTTTTGGAAGGCGATGTAAGTGCTTACAAATCATCTTACTATCCTTATCTTCTTAAAGGTCTTGCAGTAAACTTCGGCAACAACGGCGAACCTATGAGCCTTGACGAAATCAATGCTTCAATCGACGCTCAGTTCCCTAAGGGCTACAGCAAAGATTGGAAGGAAGGCGACGCATTCTTTATCAGCGATGAAGAACTTGACCAGTTGCACGACCTTTTGAATAACATTGGTTGGAATAACGCTCTTGATAAAAACGGTAACGGTAAAACACTTGTAACGGACCTCCTCGGTGACGGTACAGTTACATTTACCGATTCATCCGGTGACGGCGCAAAGAAGACAATCAAGGTTCCTGATTCACTCAAGGGCAGCGGTACACTTGACTTCTGGTATCAGATTTCAAACCTTTATTCTCGCAGTGCTATTGATACAAGCGGTGCTTCACTCAAAACTAACAACTATATTTCTCTTGTAAAAGCATTTGCAGGTGACTATCCAAGAGAAGTTCGTATTTCAAGTACAGAATATACAGCAAGCAATTCACTTGTTGACTATTCAAACTCCGACGAAGGAACCGGTATCAACAAAATCGAGAACTCAACAGCAAGCTACAGCAAGGCTGATATCCAAAAATGGGCAGACAATTCATACAACTACATCGTAACAAAAACTTTATCTAAAAACTTCGGTATTGATACAAGCGAACTCGGCAAGGCAAAAACAGATGCCTACCAGTACGATGAAAAGTTTATTATGAACGACCTCATTGATATCGACACTGTATTCAACAAAATTGTTGCACAGAAAACAGCTATCCAGACCGATGTTGTTCTTACAGATGACCAAAAGGCTATCTTAAACGGCGACAACACCGACCTTACAGGCAGCGTGGGTACCGAAATTGTTAACCTTATTCTTAACAATACAATCGGCGACATTGTTGACCCTAACACTTCAACCGGCAGCATTGTTGACAGCGTACTCAAGTCACTTCTTAAAACAGAAGTTAACCTTCAGGCTGTTCTTACAGATGTTTGGTCTGACCTTGTTGATAACCCAATCAGGACAGTAGTTAACCTTCTTCCTGTACTTGCGGTTCTTGTTAACGAGCTTATTGAACCTATCCTCTTTGCTGAGGCAGGCGACGCTCAAAAGAGTACAAATACCGGTCTTCTTTACGATGTACTCGGTGACGGTGCTCTTGAATCAATGAACGCTAAGTCGGGTTCATATATCGGTATCGGTCAGCTTTCTTGGGACCTCAACTCACTTCTTCCTCAGCTTATGCACTGGCTCAAGAATGATAACTCATTTGAAGCTGTAGGCGGTACTTACTGGAATGACGGTAACAAAAAAACAGGTTACCTTTCATACTACGGTTCTAACGGTTATGAAACCAAGGACTACACTGCTAACGACCTTATCTCTAACCCTAACTTAGTACTCAAGTACGACAAGGTTCTTGATAAGAACGGCAAAGAACTTACTTACACAAAGAACGACGACGGTACATATACCTATTCTTATAACGGAAACACTGCCGACAATCTTACAGATGTTTTGGCAAACATTCCGGGTGCTACAAGATTTAATGTTCAGTACACATATGAAGCAGGCGTACCGAGAATCACCGGTATTTATATTGCCGATAAGGCTCTCAAATATGCTAAGATAAGCGACCTTAAAGACATTCTTTCAGGTGCAATCACAACAGCAGACGGTCAAATCGGTACAGGTCTTTACGAAGTAGTTGACGAACTTGCTACTTTATTTACAAAGGCAGTTGACACTTATGTTAACACTCCTGAGCTCAGAAATCAGGTTAAAGGCTATGCTAACGACGGCACAGGCGCCGCAGTAAACAAAGGTCTTAACAATATCACAGTTGCTCTTCCTCAGCTCTTTGATATTATGGAAAACCTCGGCGCAGACAAGTACAGCGTTCCTCAAAATGCTTGGACTTACTGCTATGACGGCAAGATTGTTGTTGGCAAGGATGCTTCTACCGGCGACGACGGCGTTGTAAGCAACGCTAAGATGACAGAGTTTAAATACTTTGCAGCTAACCCTGACCCGGTTAAGATTTTTGACTGCTTCGCTCAAATCTTCGTTGAAGATTGGATTGACGCTATCCTCAGTCTTGTTAACAATGTAATCAGTGTTGACGACAGCGAATTTTCAAAGAATCTTCCAATCATTACAGGACTTCTTAATTCTGTTGGCGGTTTCGGCGAATCAAGCGCGCTCACTGATTTGTTTAACAGCATTTTCCAAATCACCCGTGAAAGCGATTACAGCTTCACATTTGAAAAACAATCAAGCGGTTTTGTCGGTCTTGACAAAGACAATGCTTACTTCCTTATTACTAATGTAAGCAAGCTTGTTGATGTTATCAAAGCTCTTATTGACAGCTTTAAGCAATCAGGCGACGACAACGGAAACGGCGACGGCACAACATCACTCAGCGCTATTGCCAAGAAAGCAGTTGTTGCTAATGCAGACACTTCTGCCGCAAGTGACACTACGATGTCACCGGTTGACCTTTCAAATTACACAAATGATGAAATAGGTACAGTTGACAAAACAATCGCTAACCTTGACAGCATGTTGTCTTCTCTCCTTGTTGATTCAAGCATTAACGGTTACAACCTCAGCAAGACAAGCAATATCGTGACCGGCGTTATTTCACTCCTTTCTAATTATATAGGAGCCGACGCTTCAAATCAGGTTATTGACTTACTTAATACCTATTTATATTACCTTAACGGCGAAGATCAGCGTTCTGCCGACTCCGACGGTAATGTTGATCCTAAGGATATCTACACAAACGAAGGTCTTACAACTGTTGTAGTAAGAACATTCGCACTTGTTGAAACACTCGTTGCAAACCTTACAGACAAATATGCTTATACATATACTTATAAGGACAACGGTTCTGACAAGGAAGCCAAATACAACCTTATCAGCGAAGCAGTTAACGGTCTTATTTCTCCTGACTCACTCGCTGTAAGAATTAAAGAAACAGAATTCGGTGGCGCAAGTAAACAAATTAAGAAGCTTGCAAGCTGGAGCGACGCTATTGAAAAGGACGGCACAATTAATGTTGATATTAATTGGGGCATCACAAAGGGCGACAGAGATGAATTCCTCAGTGCTTTCTCAGCATCAATCAGAATTCTCACTTCTATCGCAGGCGTTATCCTTCTTGACACCGGCATTTATGAAAACGCTCTTTACCCTGCTCTCAATGCTATTGCTCAGCAGACAGGTATAAAGATTGATACTCCTGAAGAACTTGCAGATGCTTCTAACGAGTATCGTGACGAACTTGTGAAAGGTCTTGTTAACCCGCTCGTAAGCTGGCTTGACACATTCCTTCAAAAGCCTGCTACAACCTTGATTAACACAATCATCGGCTTGTCGGCAGTTCTTGATGACACAAATACAAAAGCAGGTACGGTTGCTTCTATCGTTTCAGGTGCAGTAACTCCTGTTCAAAACGAGCTTAACGGAGCCGCAAACATCCTCAAGCTTACAAGCAGCGACCTCGGCGCTCTTTCACCGACACTCGCTTCGCTTCTTGAAAAAGTTTCTTCAGACACATTTGACCAGTTTACTAAGGTAAACGGCAATCAGGAACTCGGCTTCAAGGTTAATGATGTTGCTCTTTCAGGTAACAACATTATTCCTATTCTTAACACAATTCTTGCTCAGTTTAACATTAAGCTTAACAACATTAATTGGAACTTGCTCAGCAAGTGCACTCCGGCTCAGGCTATCATTTATGTACTTGAATATCTTGTTGATACAGTACTTTCAAATGACAACCTCAGCACAATCGCAAACCTTATCGGCAACGATACAATAACTGCTGTTCTTGATGCTGTCCAGAGCGGTAAGATTGATGCTCACGCACTTCTTAAAGTTCTTAACAAGGTTCTCAACCTTACTCAAAACCCAACACTCTTTGCTTGGTCATTTGAGCAATATCTCCAGCAGGCAGCCGAAGGCTTCGCTTACCCACAGGGTATCACAAAGGCTCAGGCTAACGAGGCTGCACAGGACATCGACGCTGTTATCAACAACATCTTCCCTGTTCTCGCTTCACTCGGCGTTGACCTCGGCGGTAACAACCTCAAGGACATCTTGAGCTCAAATGTATTCAAAAACGACCTTATCACCACTATTGTTAAAGCAATTTACGGCGGTGTATCGGGTAACGCAACTGTTGCAAATGTAATGAACGCTTTGGGCGTTGCTTCATCACCAAGTGCTGTTGCAACTCTCCTTACAGACGCTTCTTACGGTGTAACTTACTCAGACGCAGCAAGTGCAATCGCTTCTGCAGCTTCTTGGGATGATGTTAAGAACATCAACTGGGGCTTCACAGACGGTGCGGCTAACGCTCAGCAGGGCTTTGTAAATGCTCTTGTTGCAGCACTTCGTCCGCTCTACCCTGTAGTTTCTATCCTTCTTAACGAAGGCAGTGCAGAAGTAGGTGCAGTAGTATCTGAAATTCTTAAAACTATTGATTCACAAACTGAAACATTAACATTTAAGAACGGCGTTCTTACAATTACTGTTAAGGATGCAAACAATGCTGATTCTAAAGATTCTGTAATCAAGATTGATGTAAACAGTGCTCTTAAAGAACTCAAGCTTTACGGTACAAACGCTTACAACAGTGCAATCATTCCTCTTATGGAAGCTCTCGGTGCTAAGAACATTAAAACCGACGCTGAATATAAGAACGACATTGCAGCTGCTAAGGATAATCTTCTTCTTGATATCCTTAACCCAATTCTCGGCGCCGACAACTCTATCCTCAACGATATAGTTGCTAACCCACTTGAAACAATTTGCACAATGCTTCCAAACCTTGCAGTATTTATTGACGCAAACGGTTTGTCACAGTTTGTTGCAAATCTTATCGCTCCTATCACTCAGGTTCTTTACAGCTTGAGCGATGTACTCGATGTAAACTCTGTTCTTTCATATGTACTCGGTTACTATGTTGACAACGGTTCATTCGACGGTATGTCTGCTGACGATATTGTAGCTGTTATTGCAGGTACTAAGTCAGTTAAGCCTCTCGGCGATGTTGTCGGCAAATTAATCGGTATGGGCGAAGGCAAACTTACAATCGACCTTTCAGACCTTTCAACTCTTAATCTTCAGGATGCAGTTATTCCTGCACTTAACACTCTCCTTGCTTCACTTCTCGGCAGTGATGTTAAGCTTCAGCTTGAAGATATTGACTGGAACTTCCTTGCTTCACTCGGCGACAGAGTAACTTACACTTCTAAGGCAACCGACCTTGACGGCAATGCTCTTACAGGTAAGAAACTTGAAAATGTTGACTACGGCAAGACATTAATCACTGTTCTTCGCTATGTACTTGACACAGTTAAGAACAACATCAATACTATTGAAAGCTTACTTTCAAATATTGATGCTATCGCTAAGAACGATACTATCAGCGGTATTCTTACTAATGTATTCACTCAGATTAAGACACATACAACCGACCAAATCATCACAGCTATCTATTACTTCTTCGTTGGAAATAATACACCGGCTTACTGGGATTACACCGGTTATCAGTATCAGGCTGATTCATTCACTTACCCTAATGGCGTAACTGAAAAGAGTATTGCAAGTCTTATCAGTCTTATTGACAATGTTGTTGCAGGCGTTGACATTCAGTCAATTCTTAACGACAACCTTTACACAGACAGTCTTATCAACATCCTTGCTAAGGCTATCTACACAAACATTGAAAGTGTTAAGATTAACGACACATTGAGTCTCGGCGATATTCTCGCTCTTCTTGACATCAATGTAACAGCTAACAGCTTCGCTGACCTCCTTGTTAACAGTAAGTACGGCGAAACAGCTCAGTTCAAGTCAGCTTCTGATGCTATCAAGGCAGCAGGCAGCTTTGCTAAGGTTGACTTTGACAAACTTTCATGGGGTGTTAAGGACCAAGAGACATTCCTCAATGCACTCGTTGCAGTTCTCCGTCCTATCTACGGCGTTCTTGATGTCGTTATTGCAGACGGTCAGCTCAATATCCTTGAGGGTATCTCAATTCCTGGTTCAAACGGTTATGAAAACTCAATCGTTCCTCTCCTTGAGGCTATCGGTTGCGAAAACATTGTTTCTTATAAACAATACCTTAAAGATGTTGACAAAGCTTACGATAATCTTCTTCTTGACATACTTAACCCACTCTTCGGTTTTGTTGACAAGGTTGTAGCAAGCCCAATCAATACTATCGGTAATGCAATTCCTAACCTTGCACTCTTTATCGGTAACAACGGTATTACTCAACTTGCAGTTAACCTTGTTACTCCTATAACATCAATCGTAACAGCAATTAACCCTGTAATCGATGTTGATGTTCTTCTTAACAACTTGCTTGGCGATAAACTCGGCGGCGAAACAATTTCTGTTGTTAACCTCGGCGACTTCCTCGGCAAGTATGTAAACGGCGACACACTTGTTGGCACAATCAACAAGCTTCTCGCTTCAACAGGTCTCCAGCTTCCTGAAATTAACTGGATCGAACTTGCTTCTCTTGGTACAACAAGTAAAGCAGCAAGTGCTGTTAAGGTAATCGGCGACAGACTTGTAGTTGACGCAAATGTAAGCGAAGTTCTCGTTCACATCTTCGGCTACTTAATCAACACAGCAACAACCGAAAACAATGTTACAGCACTCAAGAATCTTATCAACAACGATACAGCTTCTGCTCTCTTAGACGCAGTTGCAAGCGGTAAGATTAATCTTAACAAACTTATCACTTTGATTAGCAAAGTATTGAGTGTAACAACTGACCCAACACTTCTTGCTTGGTCATTTGCAAACTATCTCACTCAGGCTATTGAAGGCTTCTATTACCCACAGGGTATGACAAAGGCTCAGGCTGACGAAGCAGCTGCTGATATCGACCTCGTTATCAACAACATCTTCCCACTTCTCAAGACCCTCGGTATTGACCTTGGTGGCTCAGACCTTAGCGGTATTCTTAACGCTAAGCTCTTCACAAACGAACTTATCACAAAGCTTGTATTTACAATTTACGGCGGTATTTCTTCAAATGCTACTGTAGCAAGCGTAATGGCAGGCTTAGGCGTTGTTTCAAGCCCTGCAGATGTAGCTAAGCTTCTTACTGATACATCTTACGGTGCAACATTCACTGACGCAGCTAACTTGCTTGCAAGCGCTTCTTCTTGGGACGCTCTTGTTAAGAGTGAAACAAAGAATAAGTGTGACTGCGGCGAAGCTAACTGCACAGCAGGCACAACAACTACAAAGACTTACCCAACAATTAATTGGGGCTTCAAAGACGGTGCGGCTAACGCACAGCAGGGCTTTGTAAATGCTCTCGTTGCAGCACTTCGTCCAATGAACGGTCTTGTAAGCGTATTCTTCAATGAAAACAGCATTGACCTTGGTAACGCAGTTCCTACTATCCTTTCTTCTATTGATCTTGGCGACAAGGTTAAGGTTGAAAACAATGTTCTTACTGCTGACCTTAATGGTACTGCTCTTACAATCGACCTTTCTTCACTCAGCAACCTTAAAGTTTACGGTACAAACGGTTACAACAGTGCTGTAATTCCTCTTCTTGAGGCTCTCGGCGCAAACAACATCAAGACATATGCTGAATTTAAGGCAGATGTAGCTAAGGCTAAGGATAATGTTCTTCTTGATGTACTCAACCCAATCGTCGGCGCAGACAACTCTGTTCTTTCACAGATCGTTGCTAAGCCACTCGAAGCAATTTGTACAATTCTTCCTAACCTTGCAGTATTCCTTGATGCTGAAGGCTTGTCACAATTCCTTAACAATCTCCTTGCTCCTGTAACTCAGATTATCGCTGCAGTTAATGAAGTATTTGATCTTAACGCAGTTGTGGCAGAACTTTTGAACGGCTTGTTCAATAACGCAGCTACCGACGCTATTGCAAATGATGTTATTAACGCTCTTGCAGGTAAGAGCAATAAGAACCTCGGTGATGTAATCGCTGCTAAGCTCGGTATGGCTAAGGGTTCACTTAATGTTGACCTTGCTAATATCTCAGCTATCAATGTTTCAGACGCAGTAGTTCCTGCAATCAACTTTGTTCTTTCTGACCCAAGCATTATCAAGGCAAGCGAAAAGAGCACAACATCTTGTCCATGTTCTTCAAGCAAGTGCCCTAATAAGCTTACAGATGCTCAGATTAAAGAAAACAAGGCAGCTAATGAAACAAGCAAGAAGATTATCGGTTATGTTCATCAAATTAAGATTGGCAGCATCGATTGGAACTTCCTTGCTTCACTCGGCGACAGAGTAACTTACACTTCTAAAGCAACCGACCTTAACGGCAAGGCTCTTACAGGTAAGAAACTCGAAAATGTTGATGCAGGCAAGACATTAATCACTGTTCTTCGCTATGTACTTAACACAGTTAAGAACAACATTGACCCGCTCAACTCAATTCTTACAAACATTGATGCTATTGCTAAGAATGATACACTCAAGGCAATCATCTCTAATGTAATCACCCAGATTAAGACACACTCTGCAGACCAGATTATTGTTGGTATTTACTACTTCTTCGTTGGCGAAGCTACCGATGCTTATTGGGACTTCACCGGCTACAAGACAAAGAACAGCACATTCAAGTTCCCTAAGGGTGTTAATGCATCTGATGTAACAGCTCTCGTTTCATTCCTTGACGGAATCATCGGCGAAGTTGACCTCGATGCTCTCCTTAATCAGTATCTCTACACAGACAGCCTTATCAATACTCTTACAAAGGCTATCTACACAAACATTGAAAATGTTAAAATCAACGATTCAATCTCACTCGGCGACATCCTTTCAATTCTTGATGTTGATGTTACTAACAAGGGTGTAGCTAAGCTCCTTGTTGACACCAAGTACGGCGAAACAAAGCAGTTTGCTTCTGCAAGCAAGGCTATCAATAAGGCAGAGAGCTGGGCAAAGGTTGACTTTGACAAACTTTCTTGGGGTGTTAAGGACCAGAAGACATTCCTCAATGCTCTCGTTGCAGTTCTTCGTCCTCTCTACGGTGTACTCGACGCAATTCTTGCTGACGGCAACATCGCAGTTCTCGAAGGTGTAACAATTCCTGGTTCAAACGCTTACGAAAACTCAATCGTTCCTCTCCTTGAGGCTATCGGTTGCGAAAAGATTGCTTCATTCAAGCAATACAAGAAGGATATTGACAAGGCTTATGATAACCTTCTCCTCGATATTCTTAACCCGCTCTTTGGTTTTGTTGACAGCGTTGTTTCAAGCCCGCTTGAAACTATTGCTCAGGCTCTTCCAAACTTGGCACTCTTCATCGGTAACGACGGTATTACTCAATTCGTAGTAAATCTTGTTACTCCTGTAACTCAGGTAGTTAAGGCAGTTGCTCCTGTAATTGATGTTGATGCTCTCCTTTACGACCTCACTAAGATTGAACTTAACGGCAAGAAGATTTCTATCACAAAGCTTGACAAGTTCATCGGTCAGTATACAAACGGCGGCAAGCTTATCGCTACAGTTAACAGCTTCCTTACAACAACAGGCATTTCAATTCCTGAAATTGATTGGCTTGGTCTTGCTTCACTCGGTAAAACAACTAAGACTTCAAGTGCCGTTAAGACTATCGGCAAGAGACTTGTTGTTAAGGCTGACACAAGCAAGGTAATCATTGCAGTTCTTCGTTATGCACTTGATGCAGTTCTTTCAAATGCTAAGGCTATTAAGGGACTTCTCGGTGACTCTTATAAGGGTACACTCAAGAATATCCTTGATATGGTATTCGGTATGAATGCCGACCAGCTTCTCGCTCTCGTATTCAGACTTGTTAATATCACTCAGTCACCTACTGAAGTATTCTGGTCATACAAAGAATATAAGTATCAGGCAACTAAATTTACATATCCTGACGGTATCAGTGCCGAGGATGCTGCAAATGCAGTAACTCAGCTTGACGGAGCAGTTGACGGCGTTATGGCTCTGCTTAACAGCCTCGGTGTTCTTTCATCATCTAACCTTCAGGGTGTTGTCAGTGAATTACTCTTCACTAACGAAACAGTAACTAAGCTTGCGTCTGCACTCTACGGTGCACTTGATACAGATAAGATTTCTCCTTACCTTTCAATGGCAGGCATCGATGTTACAACCGAAGGTGTTGCTAAACTCTTAACAGATAAGAGCTACGGCAAGACATTCACTTCAGCCGCTAAGACTATTAAGTCTGCTAAGAGCTGGAGCAAGGTTACTAAAGTTAACTGGGGCTTCGCAAACGGCGCAGCTAATGCACAGCAGGGCTTCATTAACGCAGTAACAGCAGTTCTTCGTCCGTTCCTTGGCATCGTTGGTCCGTTCCTTGACGGTTCTAACCTTGAACTCGGTAACATTCTTTACGGTGTAGTTGTTGGTCTTGATATCAACACAGGCAACAAGAAGAAGGGCGAAACACTTGTTTCACTCAAGAACGGCAAGCTTACAATCAAAACTCAATCGAACGGTAAATATTCAACCGCTCTTTCACTTAATCTTGCAAACCTTGAAACTCTCAAGACTCTCAACCTCTTTGGTTCAAACGGATATGAGAATGCAATCGTTCCTCTCCTTGATGTTCTTCAGGTTGACAACAGCCAGATTAAGACATTCGACCAGTATGTAAAGGACTGCGAAAAAGCTAAGGACAACATCCTCCTTGATGTTCTCAATCCTCTTATGAGCTTCGTATCAAATGTTCTTGATAAGCCATTCGATACACTCACAAGCGTTCTTCCAAACCTTGCATACTTCATCGACAACGGTGGCGTTCCACAGCTTCTTGACAATCTCCTTTCACCTGTAACCGCATTCCTCAAGGATGCTAAGAAGCAGGGTGTTGATATCGACAAGATTATCAAGATGATTGCAGGTAACGACCTCGGTACTATCATCACAAAGGCTCTCAAGATTAATGGTGTTAAGCTTAACCTTTCACTTACAAATCTTAAAGCTTGCAACATTGATGATATTGTTTACCCACTCGTAACAAGCTTACTTAAGAGCACAGGCATCGTTCTTCCTTACTTTGACTTTGCTACAATCGCATCTCACGGTGAGGCTGTAACATCAACTTCTAAGGCTGAAAACGCTGAAGGCAAGTTTACAAATAAGGAAGTAATCGGCAATAAGGGTGAAGTTCTTGTAGCACTTCTTCGTTACATCTCCGATACTCTTATTAAGAATGCTAAAACTCTTAAATCACTTCTTACAAACATTGGCGCTATTAAGAGTAACGATATGCTCAAGTCAATCATCACAAGTGTATTCAACACTATCGGCATTGCCGAAAAGGATGATATCGTTCGTGCAATCTTCTACTTCTTAAAGAGCGAACCTACTAATGCATTCTGGGATTACACAGCATACAAGACAGGTACATTTGATTTCTCATATCCTGAAGGAATGGATACAGACTTCTTAAAGAACTTGCCTCCAATGCTCGACGGTCTTGTTGGCGGTCTTCTTGACCTCAACGCAACAATCGGCGGTCTTATCTTCAAGGATGACATTATTAACTCACTTGCTACCGGTCTTTACGGTGCAATCGAGGGCGTAAAGGTTGGCGACGGTTCACTCGTTTCCCTCCTTGCTCAAACAGGTATTGACTTCTCAACTAAGAATGTTGCAAAACTTCTTACTGATGAAGCTTACGGTCAAACTTACGATTCACAGGCTCAGATTATTGCAGCAGCAGGTTCTTGGGCTAAGGTTAACAAAGATTCACTCAAGTGGGGTGTTAAGGATGCTGATACATTCTTCCACGCTCTTGCAGCTGTTCTTCGTCCAATCTACGGTGTACTTGATGTTCTTCTTAATGACGCATCACTCGGCATCTTCAATATCGTAAGAATTCCTGGTTCGAACGGTTATACTTCATCAATCGTTCCTCTTATGGAAGCATTCTCAATGTACAATATCAAGACTCAGTACCAGTACAGACAAGATATTAAGGAAGCTTATGATAATATCCTTCTTGACATTATTAACCCACTTTGGGATAAGGTTGAGGATATCCTCTCTGCTCCTCTTGAAACATTGTTTGCAATGCTCCCTAACCTTGCACTCTTTATAGGTAATGACGGACTTTGCCAGATTATTGACAACCTCCTCACTCCTGTATCAGCTCTTGTTGACGCTATCAAGCCTGTAGTTAACCTCAACGATCTTTTGACTGCTGTTCTTTCAGCTCTCAATGTTGACCTTAACTCACTCCTTGGCAAGATTGGCATTACAAACTTCAACCTTGACATCTATGACCTCAACGCTACTCTCAAGCCTATCCTTGGCGGAGACGCTATTATTCCTCTTGTGAATAATATCCTCGGTCTTATTAAGATTAGCGGCACACCGCTCGGTCTTAAACTCAACGATGTTAACTGGTTACAGCTTGCAAGCCACGGCAAGACAGTTGTTTCAGCTTCTCAGGCTGCAACATACGGTGCAAGAATTTATGTTGAGGGTGACTCATCCGAAACTCTTATTGCTGTTCTCAGATACTTGATTGAAACTGTTAACGCAGGCGACAACTTCGATAAGATTAATGACCTTATCGGCGGTCTCCTCGGCGACGGTGCTAACTCAACAGTATCCGATGTAGTAAATCAGGTTCTCGGTATGCTTCAGGGTGACACAGATCAGGTTATTTCTGACCTCGTTGATCTCCTCCAGACACTCGCATAATAAAACCTAATCTTTATGAAGGGCGACCCGAAAGGGTTGCTCTTCTTTTTTGCTGTCAACTTTTAATAACGAATACCATAAGGGCGAACAGTGTTCGCCCGTCTTTTTTCTAATTCTTAATTTTTTTCTTGTATTACTATCTAAAATAAGATATAATAAAAAATGTATTTATATCTTTATTTTGAATTTGGTGGTGAATGTTATGCTCGGCTATATTACAAAGGGCAAAGTAGTTCGACCGATCAACTCGGTCGACACGGAAAGTGGGTATGTTTTCCCTCTTAATGTAGTAAAACTTATTGACAGACGAGACAGTTATGCTTTCGTTATGGGTGTTGACCACACGGTATGTAATTTTGACGGCAGAATTATTGCAGGTCTTTATCCAAAGGATGAAAAAAATGAAAAAGGACTTAAAACACTTTGGGTTATCGCATCCAAAAGTTCACGCTATATAAACAACGATATTGAAGAATATCTTGACATGGAAAATACTTTTAAGGACTACAACCTTGTTTGCTACTATGAAGCAAGCGCAGGCGCTGTAGTTTACAGAGTTATGCACGGCAGGCTCCGTTATCTTCTTATCAAAAACAAGCGCTCAAATAATTGGGGCTTTCCTAAAGGTCACATTGAAAAGGGCGAAACAAAGTTTGATGCCGCAAGGCGAGAAGTGCTTGAAGAAACAGGACTTAATATCAGAATTCATTTGGGATACGAGGGCATTTCAAAATATAAAATCCACGACAAAATTGACAAAAAAGTTTATATCTTCGTTGCAACAACCGATGACCGTGAAACAATAATTCAAGAGGAAGAAATTGACGACTATCAGTGGCTTGCTTTTGACCAGGCTTTGCACGCTCTCACTTTTGACAACGACAAAAAGATACTTAAAAACGCGGTCAGATTTTTAAAGGAAAACGACTACATAATTTCTAAAAATATTCCTTTGGCGGAAGCGATTGAAACCGAGGAAGAACTTGTTACAAATGCAAACTGCAAGATACTTATGAACCGTGAGGCTCAGCTTGCCGAATATCACAGGGTAAAATATCTTGAACATCAAAAGAAATTTGAACAGTATAAGAAATTAACTCAAAAGCAAAACAGAGAATTTAAAGCGCTCAAAAAAAATAATCAAAAAGTTATTGTTAATGAAAAAACTCTGAAAAAAATGGCTGAAGACCGGGAAAGAAAAAATCAAATTAAACTTGCTCAAAAAGCCAAACAGGAAGCAGAGCACAACAACAGATATAACGGTGACGACACTGACAACTCGGAGGATTAATTAATGGTTCAGGAATTTTGCAGAAACTTACAGGAATTTTTAACTATGCACGGCATACCTGATTGGCTTGTTGTGTTTATCATCTCACTTTGCCCTATATTTGAATGCAGGCTCGGTATGTTTACGGCTATAGTTTTGCTGCAGATGAACCCGTTTGTCGGCTTTATCATCAGCTTTTTAGGCAACATTTTGCCTATTCCGTTTATCCTGCTTCTCATCAACTGGATATTTGATTTGCTCAAAAAAGTGCCGGGAATTAACAAACTTGTTTTTTGGCTTGAGGATAAAACCCTTAAAAAGCGTGACAAGATTGATAAGTACGGCATTTGGGGTCTTCTTATTTTCGTTGCTATCCCGCTTCCGGGTACAGGCGGCTGGACAGGTGCGCTTCTTGCTTCTCTCCTCCACCTTGACAAGAAAAAGAGCTTTTTCATAATTTCTCTCGGCGTATTTATTGCCGGTCTTATTATGACTGTTTTGAGCCTTGTTGTCGGCAACGCAGTTTTCGGATAAAAAATGGATAAAGAATACGAACTTCTTTTAAACCTTTGTGCACGCTACCTTGACGGCGAAGAATTTGAGCTTAAATTTGACAAGAGTATAAATTTTAAAAAGCTTTATAAGCACGCCAAGGCTCACAATTTACTCGGCATCGTTTATTGCGCCGTGGCAAAAATGAAAAACAGGGATGAACTCCCTGCCGATTTTCTTGAAGCGATAAAAAACAAGTTTTTTGACCTTATTTTCATTTATGAAAAGCAATCGAATGAGCTTAAAGAGGTTGAAACACTCCTCTCGTCCTCTGACACGCCGTATATCGTGTTTAAAGGGGCAAGACTCAGAGAGTTATATCCTGTGTCTGAAAGTCGCGCTATGGGCGATATAGATATGCTTATTGGCGAGCAAGACAGGGATAATGTAAAAAAACTTCTCACATCAAACGGCTTTGAGTGTGTTAAGCAAAACGGACCGGTTTATAACTACACAAAAAACGGCGTCCTTTTTGAAATTCATACCAAGCTTATAAATCAGTACGATTTCGGCATTTTTGCCGACGCCTTTAATGAGGCGATTTTTGACGGCTGTTTCGGCGTGTTTAAAAATGATTTTCATTTTGCTTATCTTATCGCCCACACGGCTCACCATTTCAAATTTTACGGCGCAGGGATAAAGCTTGTGCTCGACCTTGCCGTTATGCTCAAAACTTGCAATATCGACCTTAAAAATGTGTTCAAGATATTAAATGAATACGAACTTGTACGCTTTGCAAAAGTTATGTTCACCGTTTGCAATCACTTTTTCGGCATAGGTGAAGACTTTGGCATTGATACAAGCGAGGTTGAGCTTTATCTTTGCAAGTGCGGCGCATTCGGCAACGACAACAGTAACAAGGGCGTCACCATTGCGAGGCGGCAGCTTGAGGAGGATGAAAAATATTCTCCGCTTAAAACTAAGCTGAAGCTTCTTTTCCCGCCTTATTCTAAACTTAAAGACATTGACTATATAAAATTTATCGATGGCAGACCTTGGCTCATTTTGTACGCTTGGGTCTATCGAATTATCTATAATTTAAAAAATAGGAAAGAGTTTACAAAAAATGCGATAAACTCACTTAATGATGAAAAAACGCAGGCTTTGGCAAAAGCGGAGCTTGAGTTTTTTAAGGAGATTGGATTAGAATGAAATATTTTCTTATAGTTTTGGTTGCAATAATCGCAATCTTGCTTGTTTTGTTTGCCACTTGGTTTTTTAATATGAAGGCTAATGGCAAGTGCCCTCTTTGTGCGCTTAAAAAGATTTTTATTCCTACTAAACTCACTATTGACATCAGCGAGGAGGAGGAATATTCAGCCAAAGTTGCTCAAACTCCGCCTATGGGCTGGTCAAGCTGGAACACTTTTCGTAACAATATTGACCAAGATATTATTATGCAAACCGCAAGGGCAATGAAGCAGAGCGGTCTTGCCTCGGCAGGATATGAATTTGTCAACCTTGACGACTGCTGGCAAAGCTCTATGCGTGACAACGACGGCAAGCTTCAGGGCGACCTCGGCACTTTCAGCCGCGGTATTCCGAGCCTTATTAAGGATATTAACGCTCTCGGTTTAAAAGTCGGTCTTTACTCGTCTAACGGCACTCTCACATGCGAAGATTTGCCGGCTTCCCTCGGCAACGAAAGGCTTGACGCTAAAACTCTTGCTTCGTGGGGTTGCGAATTTTTTAAATACGATTTTTGCCACCACAAGCGTATCAGCGGCGACTGCCCGGCAGTGGAGCATATTGTTATTACCAAGCCTAAAACAGGCATTGAAATCGACCTCAAGCCTGAGGACGCAACATTTACCGGCAGAGCAAAAGTGATTAAAATGCCCGATGTTCCGAGCAAAAAGGCTATCGGTTTTATCAGCCACGGCTCGGGTTCGGCAAGCTTTGATTTTGACGCAGACCAAAAGGGCGAATACATAGTTACTTTCGTTTTTCACAAAACAAAGGCTAAAAAGCAGCAATATATGCAAATGCGCATAAACGGCAAGCTTTATGAAGTATTTTTCCCTGAAACAAAGGGTTTCTCCCCTCTCGGCAGGCAGCAGGTTAAAGTTGAGCTTAACGCCGGCACTAATCATATGGAAATTAAAAACCCTGTTGCAACCGCTATTGATTCATCATACATTCAATATAAGCGTATGGGCGACGCATTAAAGGAAGCAACTGAGCTTTGGGCAAAGGTTACAAACACGCAGGAAAAGCCGATTACATATTCAATTTGCGAATGGGGCATTGCAAAGCCGTGGCTTTGGGGCACTAAGGCAGGCTCTATGTGGCGCACAACGCCTGATATTATGGCTAAGTGGAAAAGTATCACTTGGATATATAACCGCACTCTGAAGCTCTACAAGAGCACGGGAGCAGGTCATTTTAACGACCCCGATATGCTTGAGGTCGGCAACGGAAAACTCACTGACGACGAAAACAGAGCGCATTTTTCACTTTGGTGTATGCTTGCCGCTCCGCTTATGCTCGGCAACGATATCCGAGAGTTCGTTGTTAACGGTGTTGCAGACAAAGAAAACGAAACATTTAAGATTGTTACCAACAAGCACCTTATCGCAGTTGACCAAGACCCTCTTTGCAAGAGCGCTAAGAGAATTAAAAAGAACGGCGGAATCGACATTATCGCCCGCCCGCTTGCAAACGGCGATATTGCGCTTTGCCTTTTCAACACCGCAAGCAGTGTTAAGAGCATTGCGTTTAACCTCGACGAATTGGTTGCTGACAAGTACCTCGGTATTGAAACTCCGCCATCAGGCTATGAGCTTCACGACCTTTGGACGGACGAACGCACCACCGGCACAACCATCTCCGCAACAATTCCTAAACACGCAACGGTTGTTTACAGAATCAAACCGGTTGATTAAAAAAATCAAAAAACAAAAAATTGCGAAGAAGCCCTCAAATTTCAGTATTATTCATTGCTCTTAATTTGATTTCTTCAAGATTATAGGACGGCTTAGATTTAAGCCGTTCTTCTTTTTTGCTTTTATATCTCTTTGCACCTTTATTATATATAGAATTATCTATAGTATTATTTATAGTATTATTGGGTAAAGAATTTTGACTACCCCCGCTCAAAAAATTTGACTGCCCCGATAAAATATTTTGACTGCCCCCGTCAATTTTCTTTAGCGGTAGTAAATTTATTTGATAGGTAACATTTTTTATGTTATTAACCGTTTCGCTCTGCTTCAAAATCAGTTCTTTTTCCACAAGAGAGTTAAGCGATTTGAATATCGTTTGCCTTGAAACTCCGATAAACTTTGCAAGGTAGCTTACACTTCCGTTAAACGCCAAGCCGTTTTTGTAAAACGCAAACAGCACAGCGTACACTTCCCTCGTAATGCCCGTAAGCCCGAGTTCACCCGTCATCCAGTAATAAACGATATAATAATTTTCATTTGCGATTTTGTTCATAAAAAAATCTCCTTTCACAAACAGCGTAAAAGGAGATATTTTATAGCGCCAAAAGGCTATATTATTCTGTTTTTTATGCAAAATTTAATAATTTATGCACTTTTCCTGCATAAAACAAAATTATTTTAGACTGCAATTTATATTCGGGAGGATGATATCCTCCCCTACGGTGGTCTAAATAATTAAGATTATCGTAGGGGTCGGGTCCTCGACGGCCCTTTTATATATCATTTTTGTTTTACTTATTCTTTTGTAAAATAAATTTTCATAACACTTGATGTGTAATCGCTTGATATTAAATTATACGCAAGAACCGAACCATAAGCCTCATCAGATGATTTGAATGTACCCGATAATTCTATACCTGTATGATTTTCGCCGTTTATATAGTATAATACATGAGTAGATTGTATAGTATAATAATCGTCGTTCGTATTTTTACTCCAATATCCTTGTGCAGAAAATGATGTTTCCTCGTGTTCATATTCAAAACAAAAACTACCGTCCTCAAACAAGTCAAGTTCGTTGCCAAAACTATCTTTGTAAAAACCGACAGCCGAATCTGTATATGTATCCTCAGGATAATAATTATCTTCGTCACTACTATCATTTGATGTACTTTGAGCATTTGAACAGCCGCCAAAACAAAACGCTATAACTAATAAAACTGCTAATAACACATTTACTTTTTTCATTATTCACTTCTCCTCAAATTCATTGTTATCTTATCTGAACTTCTTCCATTATATGTCACGGTAAATGATGCAACAGCAACATTGGGATCATCCGAATCAATATTAAATGAACACAATAATGTTGACTCTGCATTTTGCGAATCGGTTGCCTTACTGAAACGCATCTTAGTTGAAGTCAAATGATATATTGTTTGTGTGCCGCTTGAAGAGTCCTCTTCCCAGTTGCCAGAGGCATCAATAAAATAACCGTACTGTACAGGCACAAAATTAAATTGAAAAGTTCCGTCCTTTTCAATACTGATTGTTATATCAGTACCGTTCCACTTGCCTACTGCCTGATTTGCTACACTTGAATTTTGAATTGCCACGATAATACTGATTATCAAAAAAGCCAAAATCAATATAATACCTATTGCTGTTTTCTTTTTCGACTTTGCCTCATCAATGTCTTGTGTTTTTACAATCTCTGTTTCTTCCATACTTTCCCCTTTTTAATTATTATTTATAACCATACGGTTATATTTTAAATGTATTATAGCAAAATAATGATACTATGTCAATAACCAATTAGTTATATAGGTAGTGATTAAATGGCATTGTATCGAAGAATAAGAGATTTACGGGAAGACAACGACAAAACTCAAAATGAGCTTGCAAAGTATTTGGAAATGAAACAGCCGCAATATTATCGATATGAAAACGGCTTGCGTGACATACCCACAGATGTTTTAATAAAGCTTTCAAAATTCTATAATGTAAGCGTTGATTATATTCTTGGCTTAACCGACAACCCAAATATAAAATAGCAAAAAATAAGGATTAGATATGTGTAAATTAACACGAATATCTAATCCTTTTAATTATATTGAATTTACTTATTTAATAAGCGAAACGCCTGTCATTTCTTCAGGCTTATCAAGACCGAGCATTTGAAGCATTGTAGGAGCGATATCACAAAGTTTGCCGCCGTCACGAAGTTCTACGCCCTCGCCGCAGTTAACTGCCACAAACGGAACAGGGTTGGTTGTGTGAGCGGTGAACGGTTCGCCGTTTTCGTCAAGCATCTTGTCAGCGTTGCCGTGGTCGGCAGTGATAAAGAGGTTGCCGTTCATTTCAATAACAGCCTCTGCAAGTGAGCCAACGCAAGCGTCAACAGTTTCAACTGCCTTGATTGCGGCAGGAATAATACCTGTGTGGCCAACCATATCGCAGTTAGCGAAGTTAACAATAACAGCATCATACTTGCCGCTTCTTACAGCCGCATTAAGCTTCTCCGATACTTCAGGAGCGCTCATTTCAGGCATAAGGTCGAAAGTAGAAATCTTCGGTGAAGCAACAAGAATTCTGTCCTCACCCTCATACTGCTTTTCCTCGCCGCCGTTGAAGAAGAAAGTAACATGAGCATACTTTTGAGTTTCAGCGATACGAAGCTGGGTCATACCGTGCTTAGAAATATATTCACCGAATGTATTTGTAAGGCTTTCAGGTGGGAAAGCAACCTTAACATTAGGCATTTCAGCATCGTACTGGGTCATACATACATAGTAGAGGTTGAAGAAACCGCTCTTTCTTTCAAAACCGTCAAAATCAGGGTCAACGAAAGTACGGGTAATCTCTCTTGCTCTGTCAGGGCGGAAGTTGAAGAAAATTACGCTGTCATCAGCCTTAACTCTGCCCTCACTGCCGCCGATAACGGTAGGAAGTACAAATTCGTCAGTAAGGTGCTTGCCGTCCTCGTCAACAGTTTCATATGAAGCCTTAACTGCCTCAACTGCGTTATCGCTTTGGATACCCTCGCCGTAAACGATAGCGGCATAAGCCTTTTCAACTCTGTCCCAAATATTGTCACGGTCCATAGCGTAAAATCTGCCCATAACGGAAGCAATTTTGCCTACGCCGATTTCTTTCATCTTATCTTCAAGCTCAGCAAGGTATTCAACAGCAGAAGCAGGCGGAACATCACGGCCGTCAAGAAGAGCGTGAACGAAAACATTTTCAACGCCGTTATTCTTTGCCATTTGAAGAAGATGGTAAAGGTGCTCTGTATGAGAGTGAACACCGCCCGGTGACACAAGACCGATAAGGTGAAGAGCCTTGCCCTTAGCGTTGTCCATAGCGCCTTTGAGAGCTTCGTTCTTTTCAGCGTCGCCGTCTTCAAAAGCCTTGGTGATACGGGTGAGCGGCTGATAAACAACTCTGCCGGCACCGATATTTGTGTGGCCAACCTCAGAGTTACCCATCTGACCGTCAGGAAGACCTACATCAAGTCCGCTTGCGCCGATATAAGTCATTGGATATTCTGCCATAAGCTTATCAAGGTTAGGTTTCTTTGCCATTGCGATTGCGTTGCCGTAGTCGCTGTCATTTCTACCGTAACCGTCCATTATACATAAAACAACAGGTTTTTTCATTATAGTTCCTCCATATATCTTTCACAAAAAAGTGGGTATGCAAAAACACACCCACCTAAAATTTTAATTATTTGCTTGCAGCCTTTACAATGATTGAAAAATCTTCAGCCTTAAGTGAAGCGCCGCCGATAAGACCGCCGTCAACATTTACCTTTGAAACAAGTTCATCGGCATTCTTAGCGTTCATTGAACCGCCGTACTGAATTGTAACAGTTTCTGCAACATCAGCGCCGTAAGCTTCGGCAATAGCTGCACGAACATAGCCGTTACCCTCGTCAGCCTGGTCAGCAGTAGCAGTTTTGCCTGTACCGATTGCCCAGATTGGCTCGTAAGCGATAACAACATTCTTGAGCTGTTCTGCAGTAACATTTGTAAGAGCCATCTTTGTTTGATATTTAAGAAGAGTTTCGGTATAACCGAGTTCTCTTTGCTCAAGTGTTTCACCAACGCAAATGATTGGTTTCAAGCCCTTTTCAAGAGCCTTGAGTGTTCTAAGGTTAACAGTCTGATCTGTTTCGCCAAAGTATGTTCTTCTTTCGCTGTGACCGATTACAACATATTCAACACCGAGTTCAACAAGCATATCGGCTGAAACTTCACCGGTATATGCGCCGCTGTCTTTAAAATGTACATTTTCAGCACCGATTTTGATGTTTGAACCTTTAGCTGCTTCAACAGCGGCAGGAACATCAACGAAAGGTACGCAAAGTACAACTTCGCAATCAGCATCAGCAACGAGCGGCTTCATTTCGTTAATGAGCGCAGTTGTCTGAGCAGGAGTGTTGTTCATCTTCCAGTTACCGGCAATAATAGCCTTACGAAGAGTTTTATTCATTTTAATTACCTCTTTAAAATATATTACATTTTTGGCTTCCCCTCAAGGGGAAGGCTATTATCAGTCTTTATCCTGAAGTGCGCAGATACCCGGAAGGTCCTTACCCTCAAGGAATTCGAGTGATGCGCCGCCACCTGTTGAAATGTGGCTCATCTTGTCTGCAAAGCCAAGCTTTGTAACAGCGGCAACTGAGTCACCGCCGCCGATGATTGAAATAGCGCCTGAATCAGCAACAGCCTTAGCAACGCTGATTGTACCTGCGGCAAAGTTTTCCCATTCTGAAACGCCCATAGGACCGTTCCAAATTACTGTGCCTGCGCCCTTGATAGCGTCAGAGAACATTTCCTGAGTCTTAGGACCGATATCAAGGCCCATCCAGCCGTCAGGGATTTCGTCGCTGTTAACTACCTGAGCTTCTGTGTTTTCATCATATTCCTTACCAACCTTGTTATCAACAGGGATGAGGAACTTAACGCCCTTATCTTCAGCCTTCTTCATCATTTCGCCTGCTTTTTCAACCCAGTCAGCTTCAAGAAGAGAAGTACCGATGCTGTGACCGAGATACTTCATAAATGTGTAAGCCATACCGCCGCCGATGATGATAGTGTCACACTTGTCAATAAGGTTTTCGATTACGCCGATTTTGTCTGATACCTTGGCACCGCCGAGGATAGCAACAAGTGGGCGTTTAGGGTCAGCAAGTGCGCCGCCCATAAACTTAATTTCTTTCTGGATAAGGTAACCGCAAACAGCAGGGAGGTATGATGCAACACCTGTTGTTGAGCAGTGTGCTCTGTGAGCAGTACCGAATGCGTCATTAACAAAGATATCTGCAAGTGAAGCAAGTTCCTTAGAAAAGTTTTCTTCGTTCTTTGTTTCTTCAGCTCTGTATCTTACATTTTCAAGAAGCATAACTTCGCCGTCTTTAAGCTCAGCAGCCATCTTCTTTGCGTTTTCGCCGACAACTTCAGGGTCTTCTGCAAGCTTTACTTCAACACCGAGATACTCTGAAAGCCTTTTAGCAACAGGAGCAAGGCTGAATTCAGGCTTGTATTCTCCCTTAGGTCTGCCGAGATGTGAGCAAAGGATAACCTTAGCGCCGTGCTCCATCAAATACTTAATGGTAGGAAGAGCGGCTACGATTCTCTTGTCGTTTGTGATTTCACCGTCTTTAAGCGGAACATTAAAGTCGCAACGGGCAAGTACTTTTTTGCCGGCAACATCAATGTCTTCAATAGTCTTTTTGTTTAATGCGTCCATTGTTTTTACCTCTCATATATTAATTAAGATTTTTAATAATTTTAACCGATACTAATTATATATTATTTTGCATTACTTTGCAAGATTTTATTACCATTTTGGCAATATTACCAAGATTGACTATTTTTTAACAATGTTTATAGATATAATTGCAAATAATCAGTAAAAAATGTTATTTTTCTTACGGCAGAAGTAAACCATTGCCCTACTTTACCTTAATATTCTTTGCACTGCTCCAAGCGCCGTAAACTTTTTTGCCGTTTTGGGTTTTGTATGCTCGAATTCTGAAATAATATTTCTCACCCTTTTTGAGCTTAGATATTTTTTTAGAAGTTGTTTTGCCTTTTTTAACCGTCACCGTCTTAGCTTTTTTAAACTTCTTGTTTGTGCCGTACTGAATTTGATAACCTGAAGAGGAAACCTTTTTCCAGCTGATTGTTACAGCCTTTTTGCTCGTTTTAAGCTTTGAAATCTTTACTTTTTTAGGCTTTGAAACAGTTTTTTTGGCTGTTGTTTTAGGCTTGGTTGTTTGAGACGGAGCTTGAGTCGGTGTTACGATTGCAGGCTGAGTTGTTGTTTCGTCAGTTGCTTGAGTAGCACTTTGATTATTCGCCGCCGTGGTTGCAGGCTCAGTGGCTTGCGGTACGGAGGTCACAGGTGCCGGCTTTGCATTAATCGTAAAATTAAGCGTTTTACTGCCCGAATAATATCCTATACCCGTCACCATTACGCTTGCCGTGCCGACATTAACATTGTTTGAATAGCTCAAAACATAATCAATGCCCTCACTGCAACCGGCAACATAAACTCTCGGTTTAATTTCACAGCCGGTGTATTCAAAACTGCTATTGTATAAATACATATACTTCTCGCCGATATTCGGTTTATAAATAGTGAAATTTTTAACAGCCGTGCCCTCATAATTTCCTATACCGCTTACGATTACACTCGCTGTGCCCTCGTTAACATTGTTTGAATAGCTGACGGTATAATCTACATTTTCACTCAAGCCGTAAACCGTAACGCTCGGCTTTTTTTCACTGCCGTTATACAAAACGCTGTCGTAAGAAAGCGATATGGTATAATCGTTAACATTGCCCTTAGTTACGGTAAAATCTTTTTGGCAAAAGCCTGTGTTTTTTCCGATACCGTAAGCCATAGCCGTTGCCGTGCCCGGTTTGTCATTGTTAAAATAATAAATTAAACAGTCACTGCCGTTTGAAAGAGTTGGCACATCAACCGAGGCGTATGCATAACCCTTATAAATTTTTGCCGACGAATCAACATTAACAGGAAAATTATTAATACTCTTTTTCCTTACCGAGTAGCCGTAATATTTGCCGATGCCGTTAATTTTAACAAAACTGTTTGAATCATTTGTAACCGTATAGTCAACACCGTTTGTAAGCATATTACCCTCATAGTCTTTTACGCTTAAAACATTGCCGCTTGTGTCAATATTAATCGTACAGTTTGAAATTGAATTTGAAAAAGAAGAAAACGGTTCGCCGTCAGCTTTTGCAATATAATTAGAATTAATATAATCGTAATCGTTTTGCTCGTCATAATGCTTATGCTCGCCCTTGTAGCTATCACCGCCCTTTAATGTGCCGTAGTCAACAAGAAAAAGCGAATATTTGTCACCGTCATTTTCGTCAAACGAGTCATCCCAAGTGGCGTCAACATAGTAGCACTTGCCGCCGAGATTAACAATATTCCAAGCGTGGCAACCTTTTTGAGGGTCGGAAACATCCATAACAACATCAAGACCCGCCTCCTTGCAAAGGCGATAAAACGCAAGCGCATATCCCTCGCAAACAGCATCGCTGTCGCAAAGCGCACCCCACGCAGTGTAAACGCTGTCCTCGCTGAAATCGCTTGAATAAGTGCAACTGTCAAGCACAAAATCATGAATTTTTTTAAGCAAATCGTAGTCACTGATATTATTTAAATCAACGCTTGCAAAGAAGTTTTTGACAGCATTGTTAACTTCAAGTTCTTCTTTTGCATTTGAACGGTAAGTAAAAATATATGTAATATGATATACTCCGTTTGAGTAATTTGATTTAAACGCAACATCGTTAAACTGATACTGCGCATACTGGGCGTCAATGTTCGTTTTGGAATAAGCAAATGAAAGTGCCGCATAAAATGCGTCGGTCAGATAACTTTTCACTTCACTTACGCTCATATCTCCGTCAAGCTCAACATTGCAACTCGGAAGCCTTTGCACAACCGTGTCATGAATTAAAATAATATCGCTTTGCGAAAGAGCAGACGAACTTTTGAATTTTGATTTAAGCTTAGGCGCAGTATATATGTCGCTTGAATCAAGTGTAAAAGCGAAATTTTTACTGTTCTCGCTCGCCAAGCTTCCGATAGGAAATACACATATCGATGTTATAATCATTATTAACGATAAAAATAATGATAATGCTTTTTTCATAATTACTCCCCCATTACCCCCCTTTTTTATGAATTATTGCCTTACTCGCTCGCCCTAACTATTGCCTTTGCCGTTTGTTCAACCGGGGTTTTGCCGCAATTTATTACTGCCTGCGCCCATTTGTTATAAAGCGGCAAACGCTCGTTATACATATCCTCAAGCGTTTCGCCGTCCTTGAGCATAACTCCGCGGCTTTCAAGGTTATTAATTCTATGCACCATATCGTCAAAACTTAAATGAAGATAAATTATTTTGCCGAGGCTCTTTAAATGTTCCATAGCCTTGTCGGAATAAACTACCGAACCACCCGTTGCAATAACGGTGCCCTCAAGTTCAAGCGACAAAATCGCCTTTTCCTCCGCCTTTGCAAAATAGTCAACACCGTCAGTGTCAATAATCTCCTGCAAACTTCTGCCCTCCATATTTTGGATAAGCAAATCGGTGTCATAAAAATTTTTAAGTAACATTTTGGCAGCAACTACACCGCAAGTCGATTTGCCGCTGCCCGGCATACCGATAAGAACAATATTTGAATTCATCTATTTAACTCCTACTTTTTTGCAATAATCACTTAAAATACAATTTTGGCAATCGGGTTTCCTTGCCCTACAAGTGTCACGACCGAAAAGAACTATCCTATGGCAAAAGTCCGAGCCCTCATCACTCGGCACAATCTTTTTAAGTTCAAATTCAATCTTCTTTGGGTCTTTAACGCTGACAAGACCGAGCCTGTTTGAAATTCTTATCATATGCGTGTCAACAACAATGCTTTCTTTGCCGTAAACATCGCCCACAATAAGATTAGCCGTCTTTCTGCCGACGCCGGGAAGCTTAACCAAATCGTCAATATTATCCGGCACTTCGCCGCCGAAATCGTCCCTAATCATCCTTGCCATACCGATTATTGAAGCGGCTTTATTTTTATAGAAACCGCAGCTTCTTATGTAATTTTCAATATCTTTTAAATCGGCATTTGCATAGTCATCAAGCGTTTTGTACCGCTCAAAAAGGGCAGGAGTAACAAGGTTTACCCTCGCATCCGTGCACTGAGCCGAAAGCCTTACCGCCACCAAAAGTTCAAACGCATTTGATGATGTGAGCGAACATTTAGCATCCGGGTACTGCTTCTTTAAAAGCTCGATAACTTTTAATACTCTCTCTTTTTTCGTCATTTATTATTTTTAACCTTATCCCAATAAGATTTGAACGCCTGCTCGTTCTTATTTTGTCCGTATTCGTAATATTTTCTGTTTTTAATCTTATCCGGCAAATACTGCTGAGGCGCCCAGTGGTTTGGATAATCGTGAGGGTAGATGTAAAACTGACCCTTAACCTCTGCATCCTCGCCGTCACAATGTTTATTTTGAAGTTGACGCGGGATAGGACCGTAATTGCCGCTTTTTACATCTGCCATCGCATTGTTAATTGCCGCATAACCGCTGTTGCTTTTAGGCGATGTGGCAACAAGAATAACCGCATCCGCAAGCGGAATACGAGCCTCCGGCAAGCCGACCGCCATTGCAATATCGACCGCCGATTTAACTATCGGAATAATTTGCGGGTAAGCAAGACCCACATCCTCACACGCACAAACCATAAGCCTCCTGCAAGCCGACGGCAAATCGCCCGCCTCCAAAAGCCTTGCAAGGTAATGAAGCGCCGCGTCCGGGTCAGAACCGCGCATACTTTTTTGATAAGCCGAAACTATATCATAATGCTCGTCGCCCTCACGGTCGTAGCGAACAGAACTTTTTTGCACAAGTTCCTTTGCAAGGTCAAGGGAAATATGCTTTTTGCCGTCAACCGTTGCCGTTGCAAAAAAGCAATTTTCAACGCTGTTGAGCGATTTTCTCACATCGCCGCCGCAACCGACTGCAATACGGTTAATAACTTCATTGTCAATATCGAGTTCAACACCGTATTCGTCTGCCAAAATATCAAACCCGCGCTTGACCGCAGGCACAACATCTTCGCTTTCCACCGCTTTAAATTCAAACACCGTTGAACGCGAAAGGATAGCAGGATAAACATAAAAATATGGGTTTTCCGTGGTTGAAGCGATAAGCGTAATTTTTCCGTTTTCTATAAATTCAAGAAGCGACTGCTGCTGCCTTTTATTAAAATACTGAATCTCGTCAAGGTAAAGCAGTATTCCGTTCGGCGCAGAAAAAGTGTCAAGCTCCGCAACGATATCCTTAATATCCTGAGTGGAAGCGGTAGTACCGTTAAGCTTTCGCAGGCTCCTTTTCGTTTTAGCCGCAATGATTGAAGCCACGGTAGTTTTGCCAACACCGCTCGGTCCGTAAAATATTAAATTTGGAATGTCGCCGCTGTCAATCAGGCTTCTAAGCGCCCTGCCGGGTGACAAAAGATGTTTTTGACCCACAACCTCGTCAAGGTCAGTCGGTCTTATTCTGTCGGCAAGTGGTTTGTTCATATATTCTCCGTTATAGTAAACACATAACGTGCTAACAATGTTAGCCCCTACGATTATTTTTTAATTTAGACTACCGTAGCGGCGAACGGCGTTCGCCTACACGGAAAGTCTTATACACTATCATTATAAATTATTTACTCTTTATTTTCAACACTTTGCGCCTTAGAATACGCACATCCGCAAAAATTTTGGCGATAAAGATTATATTCTTTTGAAAGAACGATTGAGCGCTTATACCCCTCTCGCTTTTTAAAGTCCGACTTAAGCCATTTTATGCCGTATTTTTTTTCAAGTTCTAACCCTATTTCATTTATCTTTTGCGAATTTTTAAGCGGACTGATTGAAAGCGTGGTGCAAAAATAATCAAAACCGAGTTCACTCCCGAGCTTCGCCGCCTTTTTAAGCCTTAACCTATAGCATCTAAAGCACCGTTCTCCGCCCTCGGGGCAAGTTTCATACCCCCTTGCGATATCCAAAAATTCATTATAATCATAGTCGCAGTCAAGGAATTTAACAGCATATTTTGTTTTCATATCATTTATAAACCTTAACTGCTCGCTCTTTCTTTTTTCATACTCACTTTTGGGCGAAATATTCGGGTTATAATAAAGAATTGTGATATTAAAATAGTTTGACAAATACTCGATAGTATAGCTTGAGCACGGCGCACAGCAACTATGAAGCAAAAGAGAGGGCACTAAGTCCTCTCTTTTATTTTGCTCTATTATTTTGTCTAACTCTTTTTGATAATTAATTTTATTCATTAGCTTAAATAATTTCTTGGGTTAACACGAGAACCGTTAAGTCGCACTTCAAAATGGCTGTGCGGACCTGTTGAGTTGCCTGTTGAACCGCTCTTTGCAATAGTTTGACCTTTCTTAACAGTATCGCCCGGTGAAACGAGAATTGACGAATTGTGGGCATAAAGGGTAACAACGCTTCTGCCCGATGCGTCCGTGCCGTGGTAAATCATAACATAGTAGCCATAGCTGTAATTAAGCCTTTTAACCTTAATAACAATACCTTTTTGAGCCGCAACAACCTTTGAACCTTTGCTGCAAGGGAAATCAAGTCCACCGTGATATTTGCCAGAAGAATAGTTCGGAAAACCTGCGGAAGTGCCGTGATGACTCGGAACCGGATACTTCATATTGAGCACGGCGTCACTCTTTGAATAAACATCGCTGTCCTCATTATTAACGCTTGAGGTGTCCGCTTTAACTTCACCGGCAACAGCCGTTGTTGCTTCCTCTGCAGGTTTGATACCTGAAATTACTGCCTGAATTTCATTTTCAACCTGCTCAATAAGCGCACTGTCCTCGTTTCTGAACTCGGTGTACTGCTTATTTTGAGCCGTAAGTTCTGCAAGAAGCTTATCGCTCTCCGCCCTGTCGGTTGCAAGCGAAGCCTTCTTCTTTGCGATTGATTGGCTGTTAGCCTCAATACTCTTTTGCTTTGCGTTAAGTTCCGCCTTTTTCTTGTCGAGTTCCTTATTTTTCTCGTCAAGTTCCGCTTTCATATCGGCAAGACCGTTTTGCTTGTTTTGAACTTCTTCCATTTTAGCGTTAACCTCTTTTAAAAGGTCGCTGTCACTTTTTGCAACGGTCTTTATCATTTCATATCTCGTTAAAAAGCTTGAAATATCGTCGCAGGTCAAAAGAGCTGTGAAAACATTGTAATGACCGCTGATATACATAGCTTTGAGCCTGAAACAATAAGCAATGTAAACCGCCTGAAATTCTTCCTGCAATCTGTCATACTCTGCCTGCGCTTCGTCAACCTGAGCCTGAAGTGCGTCGGTCTGCGCCTGACTTTCTTCAATCTGCTTTTCAAGTTTCTTCTTTTGCGAACGAATCTTTTGGTTTTTGTTTTCAAGAATAGTTAACTGCTCATTTATGTAACCGATTTTTTGGTCAAGAGTGTCAATATACTCCTCTGTCACTTTTGAACTTTTTTCAAGCTCTTTAAGCTTAGCGTCGGTCTTTTTTAAATTTTCTTCAAGTTCTTTTTGCTGGTCTTTGAGCGACTTCGTCTTTTTCTCAGCTAAAGATGTATCGGTTGTGGTGTCATTTGCCTTAGTACTTTCATCGGCACTTGCAGTTGTTTGCACCTCAGGCACAGTCGTGCTCACATCTTCGGCATATGCGGGAGTTGCACTGCAAAGCACTATTACCCCTGCAAAAAGAATTGACAATATTTTTTTATTCACGCTTTCACATTCCCTTAAAGTAATATAAGTTTTTGTTTATCTTATTAAGTCTTTTTCTTGCGCTCAAAACTGCAATTCATCAAGGCAGATAATAAGTCGGGTTAACACAATTTGAATAATCGGCGGTTGGGGTGCGCACTTCAAAATGGCAATGCGGACCGGTTGAATTGCCGGTTGAACCGCTCTTTGCAATTTGCTGACCCTTTGTTACATAATCGCCGGTTGAAACAAGTCGCGACGAATTGTGAGCATATAAAGTATAAACATAATTTCCGGCGGAATCTGTCTTATCGTGCATAATGACAATATATCTGCCGTAACTTCTGTACGAGCCGTTTGAATTAGTCAAATCGGCTGAAATGATAACATATCCCGATTCTGCCGCGACAACACTCGAACCGCTTGCGCAGGAAAAATCAACGCCGGTGTGACCGCTGTAGCCTGCACTGCCAAAACCGCAGGTTATCTTCGTTTGACTCGGAACGGGATAAGTCATTTGAAGCTTACTCGGGTTGCTTGCCGTGGTTGGATTGGTTGTAACGGGAGCGGTGGTCTGCTCTGTTGTTTGCTGTGTCGTTTGAGTTTCAGATGATACCGTTTCACCGTTTTCATCTGTTTGCGCCTCGGTTGAAGCTTCTGTTGTGGTTGTCGTTGTGGTAGTGGTTGTAGTGGTGGTTTTCGCCTTTTCGGCTTTCATCTTCTTTTTAAATTCTTCCGCCGCTTTTGCAATTTCCGCGTTTACGGCTTCAAGCTCTGCTTGGTCCTGATTTCTGTATTCGCTGTAAGTCTGCTTTTCATCCTCAAGCTGTTTTAAGAGCTTGTCCGATTCATCCTTTTGGCTTTCATACGAGCTTTGCTTTTCGTTATAATCTGCCTGCTCGTTTTCAAGAGTTGTTATTGAAGCGGTAAGGTTTTGCTCGGTGGTTTTGAGCACGACTTGGTCGTTTGAAAGTGTATTTTTCTTATCCTCCATCTCGAGCCTTGACTTTGAAATCTCTTTTGCCTGAGTTTGAAGCGACTGCAAAAGTTCCTTGTCGTTCTTTGACACGCGCTTAATCATTTCAAACCTCGTGAATAGAGAAGAAATATCGTCGCAAGTCAAAAGAAGCGCAACCGTGCTCGTTTCACCGCTGATATAAAGCGCACGCACACGCTGATAATAAAGCGAAAGGCTTTGAACGAAGTTTTGCGAAAGCTCCTCTATCTGAGTTTCAAGCTTTGCTACATCCTCGTTTAGCTTTGCAATATTCGCCTCATTCTCGTCATATTGCTTTTGAAGGGAAGAAATTTTCTTTTTTGTCGATTCAATCTTATTTTCGGAATACTTTAGCTGTTTTTGAAGATAGCTTATTTTTTCGTCAAGAGTGTTGATATATTCCTCTGTTTCCTTTGACTGCTCGCCGAGGGCGGAAAGCTTTTCATCAATTTCTTTAAGCTTTTGCTCAATTTGCGCCTGCTTCTCCTCATTCGTCATACCTGCATACTCGTCCGACTGCGAAGTTTCCTCAGCCAAAGCGAAAGTTTGAGCGGGATAAAGCGCAAAAAAGGCAAAAGCCAACAAAACAGCTAAAATCTTGGTAATTTTCTGTTTCATTGGCTTCACCTCAAATATTTTAAAAATTATAAAATGAAAAAAATATTATATTTATTATTCGATTATAGATTATAAATAGTTATTAGGGTTTACTCTCGAACCGTTTACACGCACTTCAAAGTGGCAATGCGGACCGGTTGAGTTACCTGTTGAACCGCTGTGAGCAATAACCTGACCCCTCGATACATGGTCACCTACACTAACCGAAATGCTCGAATTGTGAGCATAAAGGGTAGAAAGACCGTCGCCGTGGTCAATCATTATGTATCTGCCGTAGCTGTAGTTAAGATACTTAACAAGAATAACCGTACCGTCAGCCGCCGCATAAACATTAGAGCCGGAACTTACCGGGAAGTCGATACCGCCGTGGTAACCGCCCGAAGAATAGTTAGGGTAACCTGCCGATATACTCCTTGAATCTGTAGGATAGCCGAGTTCACCCGAACCGCCGCCTACAGAGCCTGCAATAGAACCGCTTCCGCGGGAAGCCGCCGCAGCAGCCGCACGAATTTCGCTTTCAACCTGTTCAAGCTGAGCCTCGTTGGTTTCAATAAGCTCCATATATTCGCTTTGTTGACTTGAAAGTTTTTTCATAACTTCGTTGCATTCCTCAACTTCCTTGTCAAGTTCGCTTTTTGAAGCGTCAATTTCATTAATACTTTCCTGAAGTTCCTTTTTGTTTGATTCAAGCTGAGTTTTGTCATCTTGAAGTTCGTTACGCTTTTGCTCAAGAGCCTGCTTTTCTTTCTCAATTTCCTGCATTTTTTTTATAAGGTCGTCAAGAATTGCGCTGTCCTGCTGCGAAACCGACTTAACCATCTGCGCTCTTGTAAGCATAGAACTTAAATCTTGGCAGGTCAAAAGTACTTCAAGAGTGGAAGCTGAACCCGAAACATACATCGCCCTAAGCCTTTGGCAATAGACCTCATATGTTTGGTCAAATTCTGCCTGTTTTTGGTCAATTTTAACCTGAGCGTCGGCAATTTCCTGCTCGGTTTTAACAATTTTAGCTTCGATAGCGTCAATTTCAGCCTGCAAAGCCGCCTTGTCATCCTCAAGCGAATCAATCTTGTCCTGCATCAAATTTATTTTTGACCTGAGCGTTTCGAGATATTCTTGGTTTTTTTGCTTTTCCTGAGAAAGTTTATTCAGTTTGCTTTGTGCATTGTCAATCTCTTGCTGAATTTTCTGCTTCTCGCTTTTGAGTTCAGAGGTTGACTTGGCTTGTGCTGTTAAAACAGAGCCGAAAGAACTTACAAAAAATACAACAGATAAAACAAGTGACAATGCCCTTTTCATACTAAATGCCACTGATTTCACTGCCTTCCTTATTCAAATATTTACTCATAGTGATAAGCGAACCGCCTACACCGGTAATAACGCCGATAGCAACAAAAATGCCGAGCATAGGTAATGCGTAATTTTGGAATTTTAAGAAGTCTAAGCCGTTGAATGTGCTGAGTAAATCTGCAAATTCATTAACCGCAAGTTCATAAAGACCCCAAACAAGACCCAAACTGATAATGCCCGAAACTATACCTAAAATCATACCCTCAACAATGAACGGCAGGCGAACAAACGAGTTTGTCGCACCGACCGATTTCATAATACTGATTTCAAGTCGGCGAGAGTATACGGTAAGTTTGATTGTGTTTGAAATGATGAAAAGAGAAATAACGAAAAGCACTGCAATAATAACAAATGCAATAACCGTTATGCCCTGCCTGATAGCAACAAGCTTCTTTGCAAGGTTCTGATTTTCTCTGATTGTGTCAATATGTTGAAGCTGTTTAAGCTTAGATACGGTATCGTTAAACTGGTCAAGGTTTTCAACCGTTACCTTGTATGCGTCGGGAAGCGGAATATCCGAGCTGATTTGAGTAAAGAACTCAGCCTGAGCTTCTTCCATTGTGCTGAGCTGTTCAGCCCAAGCGTCCTCTTTTGAAACAAATTCAACCTGCTTAATATTGCCGCAAGCCTTGATTTCATTTTCCATATTGGCTATTTCTTCGTCGGTTGTGCCGTCGGCGATATAAACCATAATAACATTTTCTTCTTCAATCTTGCCGAGAAGAGAATCAATGTTTAAAAACATCATTGAAGCTGAGCCGATAAGAACAAGACAGCTCATAAGTACGCAGATAGATGCTATTGACATCATTCTGTTTGTCCAGGTGTTCCTGAAACCTTCTTTAATTAAATATTTTAAGCTGGCGCCTGTCATTACTGCTCACCTCCCTTGTTTTCTTCTTCACTGTTTTCAACAACACTTTCAAGGTTGTCAAACACATCGTCCCCGTCGTCGCTCTTTGCCGGCAAATCTACGCTGTCAATTTCAACATTTTCGTCAAAGAAGAACATATCAGTATCCTCTTTAGGGTTTTCGCCGGTAAACTGAGCGTGAGTAGGGTCGGGAGTATCGGAAACAACTTCGCCGTTTTTGATAACAATTACTCTCCTCTGGAAAGAACGAACCAAGTCGTGCTCGTGAGTAACCATAATAACGGTTGTGCCCGCATTATTGATTTTTGTTAAAAGGCCAACAATTTCGTGGCTCATTTCAGGGTCAACATTACCTGTAGGCTCGTCCGCGATAATAACTTTTGGGTTGTTAACAAGCGCTCTTGCAAGCGAAACTCTCTGCTGTTCGCCGCCCGAAAGTTCGTTAGGCATTGAACGCGCCTTTTGAGAAAGACCTACAAGCTGAAGAATATAAGGCACTCTTTTACGAATTTCCTTTTCCTTTGCGCCGATAACACGCATTGCAAACGCAACATTGTCGTAAACGCTCATTTTTGGAATAAGGCGGAAATCTTGGAAAACAATACCCATCTCTCTTCTATAATAAGGCACTTGCTTTTTCTTTAAAGTTGAAGATGAATAATCGTTAAAAATAATTTCACCCTCGGTTGGCTTCTCCTCGTGCATAATAAGTTTCAAAAATGTACTTTTACCTGCACCTGAAGAACCTACTACGAAAACAAATTCGCCGTCTTCAATTTTTATATTAACATTTGATAAAGCGTGGGTACCGTTGCTGTCATAAGTTTTTGACACATTTCTAAATTCAATCACGATTTTTTCCCCTTAGTATATTAATTGTGCGCCTATTCGCACTTATTCATTTTGTATAGTAATATAATATATCAACTTATAGCATAAATCAAGATATTTTTGTTACTCTTTTGTAAACAAGTATTACAAATTTTAAGAATTGCAGGAAATCAAAGGAAATTTAGGGGGAAATAAATTATTGTTTAGCGGGCGAACGCAGTTCGCCCCTACGGTGATTTTTCTATT
>CAVKLC010000009.1:0-29662 GCA_963657005.1 bacterium
AGTTGCTTGCTTTACTGTTTTTTCTTACTTTTTTCTTTCGTTTTGCTCATCACTATATTTATTATATCAAAATAATCGCATTTTGTCTATATCATATTGTTTGTATATATAATAAATGTTATTTTATTGACTTTTTAAACAGATTAATATATTATGTAATATAAAGGTGCTGTGTCTAAATACAGCAAATATTTTAAGGGGTATTTTTTATGGAAAAATTCAGATGGGAAGACCCTTCTATTTTCAAGATTAATAAAGAAGACGGACATGCTATTATGATGCCGTTTGACAGTGAAAAAGAAGCTCTTTCAAATAATGACAGCAAGTACAAACAGTCATTGAACGGCAAGTGGAAATTTTATTGGCAAAGAGGACTTAATAATCAGCCGAATAATTTTCAGCTTGATTCTTTTGACGATTCTCATTGGGACGAAATTAATGTTCCGTCCGTTTGGCAGACAGAGGGCTATTCCGTTCCTTACTATTATGCGAGCACATTTCCAAAGGCTTTCAGCAGAACTAAGGGCAAAATTCCGTCAATCGACCACAATATGCAGGAAATCGGTTTTTACAGAAAATCGTTTACTCTTGACGAAAATTTTGACGGTAGGGAAGTGTTCCTTCATTTCGGCGCCGCAAAAAGTGCGCTTGAAGTTTATGTAAACGGCGAATTTGTAGGTTATTCTCAGGGCTCAATGGTTCCTCACGAATTTGATGTAACCAAAGTGCTTAAAAAGGGTGAAAACCTTATTACTGCTAAGCTTTACCGCTTTTCAGACGGCTCTTATCTTGAGGACCAGGATATGTGGTGGCTTTGCGGCATTTACCGTGAAGTTTATCTTTTTGCTGAACCAAAGCTTTGCCTTCGTGATTTCTATTTTAAAACTGATTTTGACGGTACATATAATGATTCGAATGTAACTCTTGATATGTATATCAAAAATTATAATAATATCAAGGACAAGATGGAAGCTTCTGCTAAGCTTATTGATGCAAACGGCGAGGAAACCGAGCTTGGCAAAGCTGATGTTAACCTTTCCGGCGGCAAGGAAACCGTAACATTTAATAAGCTTGTTAAATCGCCTGAAAAGTGGTCTGCCGAGCATCCAAACCTTTATACTCTTGTTATGGAAATTAAGCTTGACGGCAAAACCGTTTGTGTTAAAACATATAAAGTCGGCTTTAAGAAAGTTGAGATAAAGGGCGAAAAGATTTATTATAACGGTATGCCGCTTATGATTAAAGGCGTTAACCGTCACGATTTTGACTGCGACCACGGCTGGGCAGTACCAAAAATCAGATATACTCAGGACCTTGATATTATGAAGCAAAATAATATCAACTCTATTCGTACTTCTCATTATCCTGACGACCCGTATTTTTATGATATGTGTAACAAATACGGTTTTTATGTTATGGATGAATGTGATGTTGAAACCCACGGCGTAAGGCGTAAAGGTGTTCCGGGTTCTAACCCTGCGTGGACAGGTGCAGTTGTTGATCGTATGCAAAGAATGGTTTTGCGTGACAGAAACAACCCTTGTATCTTTATGTGGTCGCTCGGTAATGAGGCAGGCGACGGCAGCAACTTTATGGAAATGAAGAAAGCCGCTCTTGCACTTGACGATACCCGTCAGTTCCACTATGAGGGTGACTTTGATTTAACTAAGAGTGATGTTATTTCCCGTATGTATCCTACAAAGGATATTATGGAGAAGCTTGGTAATAAAGAACCTATCACTATTTCTCTTTATGACAATATTGCAAACCAGCTTGCTGCTGACAGCAAGCCTATTAAAGCTGAAATGTATGAGGGCAAGCCTATTGTGCTTTGCGAATATGCCCACAGTATGGAAAATTCCCTCGGTAATTTCCAAGAATATATTGACGATTTTGAAAAGTATGACAATATGTGCGGCGGCTTTATTTGGGACTTCGTTGACCAAGCGCTTCATGTAAAGGATGAAAACGGCAACGATAATTACCTTTACGGTACAGACTTCCAGGGTCAGGAGCCGCATAAGCTTATTGATATTCCTAATACTACCGCTATGACAGGCAGTAATGTGTATTTCTGTGCAAACGGTATTATCGGCGCTGACAGAATGCCTCATCCTCAAATTGTTGAGGTTAAGCACGGCTATCAAAATGTCGGCATTACCGCAGTTGACGCTAAAAACGGCGAATTTAAACTTAAAAACAAATTCCTTTTCACAAATCTTTCTTCTTACACCTGTACTTGGATAATTAAAGCAGAAGGCGAAACTGTAATGGAAGGCAGTGCAGGCGTTATTGACTGCAAACCGCTTGATGAAACAACTCTTAAAATTGATTATGATTCTTCAAAGCTTCCTGAAGATAAGGAATGTATCTTAACTGTTGCATTTGTAACAAATGAAGCGTCGTTAGGCTTGGAAAAGGGTTATGAAGTAGCATTTGAGCAGTTTGTTATTAATGCTATGCATCAGCCTGAGGAAATTAAAAATGACGGCAAGCTCTCATTTGATATTTCAAATAAAAAAGTTTGCGTTAATGGCGATAATGTTAAGGTTGTTGTTGATGACGGCAAGGTTGTAAGCTATGTTATTGACGGCAAGGAACTTCTTAAAGCACCGCTTATGCCAAACTATTTCAGAGCACTTACGGATAATGATATCGACTTCCTCAACTTTACGCCACAGTTGGCAAAGTTCCACCCGTTCTATGCTTGGCAGAGGGCGACTCACCATACAAAGGCTGTTAAGACAGAAGTTACTCAAAATGGCAATGCGGTTGAAATTCATATTGCGTTTTCAACAATCGGTCTTAAAAATTCTATTGCAACATACAAAGTTTACCCTGACGGCAGGCTTTATGTTTACCACAGCGCAACTCCTACAAAGGGTATGCTTCGTTTCGGCTACCAAATGACTATGGATAAGTCTATGGAATATGTTCAGTGGTACGGCAGAGGACCTAAGCCTACATATATTGACCGTAAACTCGGCTCAAAAATCGACCTTTACGATTCAACCGTTACCGATTTCGAATACAGATATATGCGCCCGCAGGAATCGTCAAACAGAACTGATGTAAGATACTTTGCACTTACGGATAAAGACGGTTTCGGAATTAAAGTTGACGCTTATTATAACAACCCTATCAACTTCTCTGTTTATCACTACACAACCGACGGTCTTGAAAAGGCTACTCACATAAATGATATCCCTTATGAAGATATTACAACGGTTAATATCGACCATAGGCAACTCGGCGTCGGCGGTGACCTTCCGGGTCAGGCATTTGTTCGTGAGCCGTACACAATGCCTAAGGGTGAAAAACAAGAATATTCATTTGTAATTACACCTATTAAGAAAGGATAAACGATAATGAAAAGGCCGCTTGCCTTTATTGGTTTTTCAGTGGCAATAACCTTACTGCTGATTAACTTTATCGCTTATAAATTTTATATAGTTATATTTGTTTTGGCAGTGGTGCTCTTTGCGGCATCACTGCTGATTAAAAAGACAAGACAGGCAGCAGTCGTACCGCTCGTTTTCGGTTCGGCAGTGTTTGCTTGTCTTATTTTTATGTTAACATTAAATCTTAATGTTTCAAACCAACTAAAGCTTGATGATACTTCACATAAAGCAACATTCAATATAGTTGATTTAATGTATAAAAGCGACGACAGCTTTATTTATACAATTAAAACAAAAGCAATAGACGATTTAAACGCGCCGCAGAATATAAAACTGAAAATATATTCAGATAAAGAAATTGACGCCGATTATTATGACGATATTACAGCAGAACTGAAATTTACAAAATCGGGTGAAAATTCGCTTGATTCTTTCGGTGCATATGCAGATTCACGCTATCTTTTCGCTACAGTTGAATCATACGCTTTTGTAAACGAAAACAACTCAAAACCGCTTAATTATTACATTATCAAAATTCGTGAATATGTTAAAAATTCGCTTGCTCTTAAAATGAAGAATGACGCCGGCGCGCTTTGTACCGCTTTGCTGATAGGGGATAAGAGCGCCTTGTCGGACGAAGCAATTGCAAATTTCAGCCTGTGCGGTGTTTCTCATATTATGGCAGTGTCCGGTTTGCATACCTCTGTTATATGTATGGGCTTTTATACGCTTCTAAAATATTTGGGCGTTAAAAGAAAAATTCGTATACCTGTTTCACTTGCCGTTTTGCTTTTCTATGTGGCTCTTGCAGGTTTTTCAAAATCTGTTGTCCGTTCTGCGGTAACAATAGCTGTTTTGCTTCTTTCTCAGCTTGCAAACAGAAAGGCGGATACGCTTAATTCTCTCGGTTTGGCAACATTCGTTTTGTGCTTTAACCCGTTTGCGGTGACAGATGTAAGTGCACTTTTAACAGTCAATGCCGTGCTCGGTATGGTTGTGGTAAAACCGCTTGTCGATAAATATTTTAAGCCGAAAAATAAAGCGAAAACATATTTATATAACAGCGCCGCGCTTACATTCTGCATTATGGTAACAACTTTTCCGATTATGTGGATATTCTTTAAAAATATCAGTTTTATTGCATTTTTCGCAAATATTGTTATAATTCCGCTTGCACAAGTGGCAATGATTGCTTCTTTGCTTGTTGTTATTTTAAGTTTTAATGCTGTTTTGTCATTCATTCCCGTATTTATAGCTTATTGCTCGTCAAAATTGATACTTATTATAGTAGACTTTCTTGCCGATACGCTTTGGTTTTTAAATGTTGATATGGGTAGTACAGTATTTATTTTAGCCTATTGCGTATTATTATTTACAGTCGGAATATCTGTTTGCTTCAAACTTAAAATTAATGCAAAGCTTATGATTTTAACATCGTTGATTTTGTTTGTATTTTCCTGCTCGTATTCGTCTTATATCAATCACACGAGTGATTTTGTAACAGTAACTTCAACTCAGGCAACCGTAATTTATAATGATTCGGCGGCTGTTGTTATTAATGCAAATAAAAAGAGCGACTACTATAATATAAAATCGTCAATTAATACTTATAAACCCGACCTTGTTTTGTTTGTCGATTGTAATTATGATAAAAAGAAATTGTCGCTTCTTGCGCCGAACGAAAAAGAATTTTATAATAATACCGATTTTGATATTGATTTATGTGATACAATTAATGTAAAATATCAGTCAGGCATCCTTTATGCCGATGTTGACGGCAATGATGTAATTGTTGATAAAAGATATGTTCATATAAATTCTCAAACATATCTTAAAAATATTAAGTACATTTATGATAAAGATGATAATTCTACTTTGAGAATGAAAAGGAAGTGAGATTTTGCCTAAGATTAATGAATCAGATTTAAAGAAAGAAATTAAATCGGGCGAGTTTAAAAACGCTTATCTTCTTTACGGTGAAGAAAGCTATTTAAAAGAATACTATGCAAACGAACTTAAAAATAAAATAGTTGATAAAACCTTTGAAGCGTTTAATTTTCACTCTTTTGACGGCAAAGATACCCAGCTTGACGATATTCTTAAAGATGCTCAAATGCTTCCTATGATGAGCGAATACAATTTTGTTTTGGTTAAAGATTATCCTATTGAAAAATCTGCAAGCGACATTAAGCTTCTTGAAGAATATTTAAAAGATACGCCGGACACTACTGTTCTTGTATTTTGGTTTGACGCTGTTGAAGTTGATACAAAAAGTGCTAAGTTTAAAAAGGTTATTAAAGCTTTTGAGGCAGCAGGCGACTGCGTTGAACTTCAAAAAAGAAGCGAAAATGATGTTGCTAAGCTTCTTGTTTCCGGTGCAAAAAAGAGGGGTTCAAGTATAAGCACGGATACCGCTAAATATCTGATTTCCGTTTCCGGCAACGATATGAAAAATCTTTTAAACGAACTTGATAAGCTTTCATATTATTCAAAGGGAAACGAAATTACCAAGGAAACGGTAGATAATATGGCGACAAAGTGTTTGCAGGCAAGAATTTACGACCTTTCAAAATTTGTTGTTTCCGGCAATTCAAGCAAGGCTTATGATGTGCTGAATACTCTTTTTGCAATGAAAGAAGAACCGATTATTATTCTTTCTGCTATTAGCGGCGTTTATGTTGATATGTATAGGGTTAAGTGTGCAAAAAGCGCAGGCTTCGGCTTTGACGATGTTGCAAAATATTATAACTACCGCGGCAGGGAATTTGCGCTCAGAAATGCTACGAGAGATTGCGCAAACCTTTCAACCGAGCAACTTCGTTTATCTATAGATGAAATATCACAAACCGATATTAAATTAAAAAGCACCGCAGTCAACAAAAAACTCTTAATAGAAGAATTGATTATAAAGCTTATTTTAATCGCAAGAGGTGTAAAATATGCTTAAAATTAAAGAAGCTGTTATTGTTGAGGGAAAATATGACAAAATCAAGCTTTCAAATTTGATTGACACTTTGATTATTGAAACAAACGGTTTTTCTGTTTTTAAAGATAAAAAGAAACTTGCGTTTATTCGCAAACTTGCAAACGAGCGCGGCATAATTGTAATAACCGATTCCGACCACAGCGGTTTTCAAATAAGAAATTATATTTCTTCCGCCCTTCCTAAAGATAAGATAAAACATATTTATATTCCCGATATTTACGGCAAAGAAAAACGCAAAAAAGAGCCGTCAAAAGAGGGTAAACTCGGCGTTGAGGGTATTGATGATAAAATACTTTTATCTCTTTTTGAAAAGGCTAATATTGAAACCCAAAGTGTTGAAAAGAAAGATTTGATAACAAGCGTCGATATGTTTACTTTGGGGCTTAGCGGTAAGCAAAATGCAAAACAAAATAAAAAGAAACTCCTCAAATCGCTTGATTTACCGGAATTTCTTTCTACTTCTTCTTTAATTTCTTATCTTAATTCGTCAATGAGCAAGGATGAATTCTATTCTCTTTGCAAAGATTTGTTTTCTAATCAGGAATGACGATTTGACTTTTTTGCTCAGTGCCGCAAGGTAGGGGAGTTTTGTACCCTAAATTGTACAAATCTGTGCAGTGACATTCAAGTTCAAAAAGCTTTTTGCCGAAACTGTCAAGCTTGCCTGTGTCACTGTATCGGCTTATTATGGGCAATTTTGAATTTTTCTTCATTTTGCTTAATATTTCTCGTCCTTGCTTGTTAAAACCGAGTATACGAATGTACGGCACATCTTTGCTGTACTCTTTCGTTATACCTAAATAACTTTTTAAAATGATACGCCTTATTCTTGAATGGGTGTATCTTTTTGTTTTTATATTGCTGTATAATTCTTCAATACTGCAAGCATTTCTTACACTTTTGTATATTCTGTTTTCAAGTCCTTCGTTTACATCTTCGATTTTTGCAAAATCGTCGGCTGTCATACTTCTAAGCTTCGCAAGAATAGCTTTTTCGCAGTTATTTATCGAACAGATGTTATTTAAATCAAGCATTTGCCTGATTGCGCTTGCACTGAAAACTTCATCGTCGGTGTCGTGACCTTTGCCGATTCTTTTAACTGCCGTGCAAGGCAAATTCGTATGCCTGATGTATTCTATAGCCAAAATATTGTTAGGCGTGTCGAGCAAGTCGCTTCCTATAACATTTTTCCTTGCAGTGGGGTAGGAAATGCCTTTTTTCATTTCTCCCTTAATTGATTCTTGGCTTTTATCAATTTTATCTGCAATTTCTTTTAATTTACTTATATCTTCGCACTCGGCACCGAAAGCGATTTGGTCAACTATTCCGGTTTTTTCAAGTATTGATACTCCCGCTTTTGCAAACCCTTCGGCAGACATAAGGGAATATGGCACGGGTAGCTCGATAACCAAATCGGCACCGTTTTCAAGCGCTGTTTTGCACCTTTCAAATTTGTTATATACTGCAAATTCACCGCGCTGAACAAAGTTACCGCTCATAACACATATAACTAAGCCGTCTTTTTTTACACTGTCAATCAGGTATTTGTGACCTTTGTGAAACGGATTAAATTCGCAAATTATGCCTGTATTCATAAAATTTCACCAAATTATTAATTTTGTCCTTGACAATAATATATTATTTATATTATTATATTACTAAATAATTATTATAATTTCAATATATGGAGGCAATATTTTGAAAATTCTTGTTATTAATTGCGGCAGTTCTTCTCTCAAGTATCAGCTTCTTGATATGAAAGACGAATCTGTTCTTTGCAAAGGTTCTATTGAAAGAATCGGTCTTAAAATAAGCGGCGGTGAAGAAAATGTTATCGTCAAGGTAGGCGACGAAAAGTTCGTTTACGACAAAGAGCTTAAAGACCATGTAGCAGCATTCAATGAAGTTAAGTACATCCTTTCCGAGGGTGAACATAAGGTTATTGATTCATTTAATGAGATTGATGCTATCGGTCACAGAATTGTACAGGGCGGCGACAGATATACAAAGAGTGTACTTGTTACCGAAAAGGTAGTACAGGATGTTGAGGAACTTGCTCCTCTTGCTCCGCTTCACAACCCTGCTCACCTTATGGGTTACAGAGCTTGCCTTGAAGTTGTAGGCCCTGATGTTCCTCAGGTATTTGTATTTGATACATCTTTCCACAGCACAATGCCGCCAAAGGCATATATGTATGCTGTTCCTTATGAATATTATGAAAAGTACGGTGTTCGCCGTTACGGTTTCCACGGCACATCTCACAAGTTTGTTTCTCACAGAGTTGCAGACAAGATGGGTAAGAACATTAAAGATTTAAAAATTATCACTTGTCACCTTGGCAACGGCTCGTCTATCGCTGCTGTCGACCACGGCAAGGTTGTTGATACATCAATGGGCTTTACTCCTCTTGACGGCTTTATGATGGGTACTCGTTCAGGCGGTGTTGACCCATCTGTTGTTACTTTCATTATGAAGAAGCTCAACCTTACTCCTGACGAAATGGACAATATCCTTAATAAGCAGTCGGGTGTTAACGCTATTTCAGGTGTTTCTTCTGACGACCGTGACATTTGTGCCGCTCAGAGAGAGGGCAACGAAAGAGCTATTTTGGCTCATGAAATGCAGGCTTATGAAATCGCTAAGTATATTGGTTCATACATCGCTGCAATGAACGGCGTTGATGCAATCGTATTTACCGGCGGTATCGGTGAAAACGGTTTCTGGCTTCGTTCAAAGATTTGCTCATATTTCGGTTATATGGGCGTACATATTAATGAAGCGCTCAACCAAGCTACAGTTAAGGGTGCCGAAGCTGAGCTTACCGACCCTGACGATAAGGTAAGAGTATTTATTCTTGCAACTGACGAGGAACTTACCATCGCCCGTGACACTGAAGAAATTGTTAAGAATCTTAAAAAGTAAATTATACATTTAATATAAATATAAGAAGGAGGAAACAAAATGCCTGAAATTAAGTATGAAATCACTGAACACCTCGGTGTAATTTCTGAAACAGCTCGTGGCTGGACAAGAGAAGTTAATATGATTTCTTGGAACGGTCGTGAACCTAAGATTGATGTTCGTGATTGGTCTCCTGACCACTCAAAAATGAGCAAAGGTCTTACATTTACTGTTGATGAAATTAAAGAGCTTACTAAGCTTGTTGAAAATCTCTAATCAAAATATTTAGGGGCAACATTTTCTGTGTTGCCCTTGAAATTTTGTTATGACATTTTTTATTTTAAAGAAAATTAACAAATTTATGTTATTAAATTTGATTTATTGATATATTATAGTTAGTAAATATTGAGGTATAAATTATGGAATGGACTTCGTTAAACGATTTGAGAGAAAAGTATCTCTCTTTCTTTGAAAGCAAGGGTCATTTAAGGCTTCCGAGCTTCTCGCTTATCCCAAATAATGACAAGAGTTTGCTTCTTATCAACTCCGGTATGGCACCAATGAAAAAGTACTTTACCGGTGAGGTTACACCTCCTCGCAATCGTGTAACAACTTGCCAAAAATGTATTCGTACTCCTGATATTGAGGAAGTTGGTAAGACCGACCGTCACGGTACATTTTTTGAAATGCTCGGTAACTTCTCTTTCGGCGATTATTTCAAAAAGGAAGCTACTGCTTGGGCTTGGGAATTTTGTACAAAGGTTCTTGAAATGCCTGTTGATAAACTTTATGTTACCATCTATGAAAATGATGATGAAGCTTTTGACATTTGGACAAAACAAAACGGCGTTGACCCATCACATATTGTTCGTTTAGGTAAGGCTGACAATTTCTGGGAGCACGGTTCAGGTCCTTGCGGTCCTTGCTCGGAGATTTACTTTGACCGTGGTGAAAAGTACGGTTGTGGTTCTCCTGACTGCGGTCCGGGTTGTGAATGTGACAGATATGTTGAATTTTGGAACAATGTATTCAGCCAGTTTAATAACGACGGTAATGGCAACTATACCGAACTTGTACAAAAAAATATTGATACCGGTATGGGTCTTGAAAGACTTGCTTGCATTATGCAGGGCGTAGACAATATTTTTGAAGTTGATACAGTTCAAAATATTATGAAAAAGATTAGTGAAATCTCCGGCGCTAAGTATCACGAAGACGTTAAAAAGGATGTTTCGCTTCGTATTATTACCGACCATGTCCGTTCTGCAACATTTATGATTGGTGACGGTGTAATTCCGTCAAATAACGGCAGGGGTTATGTTCTTCGCCGTCTTATCCGTCGTGCTTGCCGTCATGGTAGGCTTTTAGGTGTTAATGAACCGTTCCTTTATAAAGTTTGTGACACTGTTATTCACGAAAATCATGTTGCTTATCCTGAACTTGCAGACAAGGCAGAGCTTATTACTAAAGTTATCCATGCTGAAGAAGATTCTTTCGGTAAAACTATTGATGCCGGTCTTGCAATGCTTGACGAATATATTGACAAGCTTGAGGGTAATGTTTTCTCCGGTGAGGACGCATTTAAGCTTAACGATACTTACGGCTTCCCACTTGATTTAACTAAGGATATCCTTGAGGAAAAGGGTATTACCGTTGATGAGGATAAGTTTAATGCTCTCCTCGCTAACCAAAAGGCCACCGCTCGTGCTGCTCGTAAGGATGCCGGCGCAGACGCTTGGAAGGGTAATTCTGCTAAGATTGATACCGATAAAACAGAATTTGTCGGCTATACAGATTTTGACTGCGACGCTAAAATTGTTGCTATCGTTAATGCTGACGGTGAACTTGTTGATATGCTCGGCGCAGGCGAAAGCGGTACTGTAATTCTTGATAAAACTTCTTTCTATGCTCAGTCGGGCGGTCAGGTAGGCGACAGCGGTGTAATTAAGAATGGTGAAGACAACGCATTTATCGTTTCTGATACTGCAAAGAATGCCGATTCAATTTATCTTCACAAGGGTGAAGTTGCCCGCGGTGTTATCAGCGTAGGTGACAGCGTATTTGTAAGTATTAATGCTGAAAGAAGAAAGGCAATTATGCGTAACCATACCGCTGCCCATCTTCTTCAAGCCGCTCTCCGTCAGGTACTCGGTACTCATGTTGAGCAGGCAGGTCAGCTTGTTAATGAAAACGAAGTAAGATTTGACTTTACTCATTTCAACCCTATGACAAATGAAGAAATTGCAAAGGTTGAACTTCTTGTTAATAACTTCATCCTTTCTGCTCAAAGCGTAACTATGCAGGAAATGCCGATTGAAGAAGCTAAAAAAATGGGCGCAATGATGCTCTTTGGTGAAAAGTACGGCAATATCGTAAGAGTTGTTAAAGCAGGCGACTTTTCAACTGAATTCTGCGGCGGTACTCATGTTTCAAACAGCGGTCAAATCGGTATGTTCAAGATTGTTTCCGAAGCTTCTGTTGCCGCAGGTGTAAGAAGAATTACTGCTCTTACCGGTCTTGGAAGCCTTGCTTACCTTAACCTTAATGAAATGGCAGTTAAGTCTGTTGCTTCTATTCTTAAAACTAATGAAAATGAAGTTGAGCAGAGGGCAGAAACTGTTATCAATGATAATAAAGAAATGGAAAAGATGATTCAGTCACTCAATGCCGAAATTACTAAGCTCAAGAGTGCCGATATGTTCTCAAAGCCTGTTGATGTTGACGGTCTTGAACTTTATGTTGCTAAGATTGAGGGTACAACTCCTGACGCACTTCGTTCAATGGGTGATGATCTTAAAGCTAAGGGCGACAATGTTGTTGCTCTTATTGCAGGCGTTAACGGCGAAAAGGCTAACCTTGTTGCAGTATGCGGTAAAGAAGCTATTGGCAAGGGAGTAAAAGCAGGTGACCTCGTTCGTGAAATTGCCAAGCTTGCAGGCGGCGGCGGTGGCGGTCGTCCTGATTCCGCTATGGCAGGTGCTAAGGACTTAGCAAAGCTTGACAGCGCTATTTCTGCAGTTGAAGAAACTGTTAAATCATTGATTAAATAAGAGGGTGTAATTATGTGTTTGTTTTGCGATATAATTGACGGCAAAATTCCGTCAACAAAAGTTTATGAGGATGATATGCTCCTTGCATTTAAGGATATCAACCCGGTTGCTCCGGTTCATATTGTTATCGTGCCTAAAACTCATATTGACTGCGCTAACGGTATTAATGAGGAAAACAGCAAGTATGTTGCTCACATTTTTGAAAAAATACCGGAGATTGCCAAGAGCCAAGGCATTGAATCATATAGAATTATCAATAATTGCGGTGAAGATGCAGGTCAAAGCGTTATGCACCTCCACTTCCATCTTATCGGTGGGGTTAAGTTAGGAGAGAAGATTATATGAGCGAACAGTATTACACATTAAAAATTGCAGGCCTTGAAAGGAAGCTCAAGCGTTTTCCGGTATCCGATACTCTCGATATTGCCGCATTTATCCTTTTCGGCGATGTTGAGCTTACAGAGGCTTGCGCTAAAGAATTACTTAAAAAAGTTCCCGATTTTGACTACATTGTTACTCCTGAGGCTAAGTCAATTCCTCTTGCTTATGAAATGAGTAAAATTTCCGGCAAAAAGTACATAGTAGCAAGAAAAGGCGTTAAAGTCTATATGGATAACCCTATAGAATATAAGGAAACAAGTATTACAACTCAAAAAGAGCAGTCGCTTTTCCTCGGCCACGAGGATGGCGATTTGCTTACAGGCAAAAAAGTTCTCATTGTTGATGATGTTATTTCAACAGGGGAGAGTTTAAAAGCCGTAATCGGTCTTGTTAATGCTTTCGGCGGTGATATTGTTGCCGCTTGTGCTCCTCTTGCCGAGGGCGACGCAGGTGAGCGCGACGATATCGTATTTCTTGAAAAATTGCCGCTTTTCTTTAAATAATTCGTATTAATTAATAACTTTTTTATATAATAAGTAAAGGTGATATTTATGCTTAATGATGAAAAAAAAGTTGTAATTGTAGGCGTCGGTATGGTTGGTATGAGCTATGCTTATGCTCTTTTAAACCAAAATATTTGCGATGAACTCGTGCTTATTGATATCAATAAAGTAAGGGCTAAGGGTGAAGCTGCCGACCTTTCTCACGGTCTTCCTTTCGCTCCGAGCAGTATGTCAATTTACGCGGGTGACTACAGCGATTGCTCCAATGCCGATTTGGTTGTAATCTGCGCCGGTGCTCCTCAGCTTGAGGGTGAAACAAGGCGTGACCTTTTGAAAAAGAATTATGAAGTTTTTAAGTCTATCGTTAACCCGATTATTGCAAGCGGTTTTAACGGCGTCTTCCTCGTTGCTTCCAACCCGGTTGATGTTATGACCCAAATTGTTTATGAACTTTCGGGTTTTCCTGCTAATCGTGTTCTCGGTTCGGGTACTACGCTTGACTCTGCAAGGCTTCGCCATATGATGAGCGATTATTTCAAAATCAACCCTCGTAATGTTCACGCTTATGTTATCGGTGAGCATGGCGACAGCGAATTTGTTGCGTGGAGCAGTGCTTCTATTTCTGTTATTCCGCTTCAGGAATTCGGCAAGAGCCGCCCAGCACTTATGGAAGATATGCAGAAAATTGCTGTTGATGTTAAGGAATCGGCTTATGAAATTATTAAGGCCAAAAAGGCAACTTATTACGGTATAGGTATGGTTCTTGCCCGCCTTTCCCGTGCTATTTTGTTTGATGAAAATTCTATTTTTACCGTTTCGTCATACCTCAAGGGTGAATACGGCGAAAAGGGTATTTATATCGGCGTTCCGTCAGTTGTTAATAGGAACGGTATCCGTGAAATTCTTGAAATCGACCTTGATGATGAGGAAAAGCAGAAGTTTAAGGAATCTGCTAAGATTATCCACGAAATGGTGGACGAAATTGAATTATAATATTTGTGGAGAAACATTATGAGTGAAGAAACAGTAACTGCTACTCAGAAAATTGAACAAAACGATGACGGCGGTAATAAAAATGAAAAAAGTAAACTTAGGGAAGTAATTGAGTTTTGTATTCCTATTGTAATTGCGGTTGTGATTGCGCTGTGTCTTAGGACATTCGTTTTTGCCAACGCAGTTGTGCCTACCGGCTCAATGCTCAACACAATTCGGGAGGGCGACCGTATTATCGCAAGCCGCCTCGCTTATGTTAATAACGACCCCGAGCGCTACGATATCATACTTTTCTATTATCCCGATGATGAAAGCAAAATTTATGTTAAGCGTGTTATCGGTCTGCCGGGCGAAACCGTGCAGATAGTAAATGGAGTTGTGTATGTAACTAAAACTGACGGTAAAACAATTCAGCTTGATGACAGCTTTGTTACAACCGGTACACCTTACGGCGATTTCGGTCCGTATACTGTTCCTGAAAATTGCTACTTTATGCTCGGCGATAACAGGAATAACAGCAAGGACTCGCGCTATTGGCAAAACACTTATGTAAATAAAGAAAAAATCATCGGCAAAGTTAAGTTCCGCTACTACCCGTCAATCGGTAAAGTTGAATAATTATAAATTTTGGAGTGCTTCGGCACTCCTTTTTCTTTTTATTGCAATAATTATTTATATGCGATATACTATTTTTGTCAAATGATTCACAAGTCAATGGCTGATTCATGTAGGTTGTGCAAATTTTTTATGAGGAGAAAGGTTTATGAAGTGTCCTAATTGTAATAAGGAAATTAATCAAGAAAACAATGCTGAAACTGAAATTAACTAGATTGAAGAAATAAATGAAAATTTATTAGAAAATGAAACAGCAAGTCATAAGTGTTTTCAAAAAATTACAATATTAGTTTTAATTATATTAGTAATTGCGATTGTAATAATAGTAGCAGTTAATAATTCAAATAAAAGCAATATTGATCCTGAAAATCAAAATACTTCAAGCAGTATCTCTGAATATTACGAAACTTCTACAACACAAGTACAAGAATCATCAGAAGAAAATATTGATAGCGGAGTACAATATATAGGTGATAGAACAGTCGATTATGAAGAAGAAACAAATCAATTTAGAGTATTCTTTCGCCTTTGTGATGCTCAGGAAAATGAGATAGATGCATCTGGAACTGCTAAAATTAAAATCACAAATGATAATGGAGAAGTTGTATTTGATAAGGAAATTGAATTCACTTCAGATGATTTTACAAATTGGACAAACTCTTATAGAGATGATAATAGATATAAGGCATGCGTTTATATTTCTTAAAATGATATAGATCTCGGTTCTATAGAAAGTGGCATATTATCCTTGTCAGTTGTTGGTGACGATTATTCCTTTTCATCAAAAGAGCTAACTATTTATGATTATTTACCGACAAAGACAAGTTCAATTAAACTTCCGGATGTCCCGTCAACATATTAAGAATACGGATATCATGATGACGTTTACAAATGTAAAGTTGAGGTCGAAAATATTGATTGTGTTTTTGATGAACCAAATGACGGTGAGCAAACCGCAAGGCTTACATTTACAGTTAAAATGCTTGACGGTTCTGCTGATACTGCACAGTCTTCTCGAATTGGCTATTCTTTAAAGGATAGTGACGGTATAGTAGTCGATAGCGGTACATTTATTTTTACCAATTATTTGATGGAGAAACAGCTAAAGAAGAACAAAATTTCTACGATTTGAAAGTAGGAGAGAATTGTACATTAACACTTTCTGATGTAAAAGATTAATAAATATTTTATTTAAGCATTAATCAGGATATCTGTGTTTTATAGAATATAAAAGTTCCTTAAGTCTAGATGAGAAAGCTATATTGAAAAGAGAATAACTAAGAAAAAGGCTGTTGCAAATGCAACAGCCTTTTTCTTAGTTATATAAATTTATTTATTGTTTTCAAGTACATATGTACCGCTTGCCATTACAGCAATGGCATAATCGCCGAATTTGAAAAATTCTTTTATTGTATCCGTAAAATTAAGATAGTCCGAAACTGTGTAATTATTGCCATCAATGCGCCTGACTTTATTATTATCGCAACAAACGAAAATATCGTCACCGTCAAGGCTTATGTGCGTCGGGTTAAGAAAAGTATCTGTATCTTTTCCGCCGATACGAAGGTCAACGCCCATATTTTGGCTTGAATACCTGATTACGCAGTTTTCGCTCGGGCATACGCTCCAAAAGTATTTTCCCTCAAGCGCAATATGCTTAACAGGCTTTTCGTGGTATTCAAAAGCACCGGTCCATTCAAGCTCACCGTCACGGTTAAAAATACCCGATTCACCGTTTGGAAATACAGCAAGAACTCTCCTGTCATAAAGCACGGCGGCGTCACACTGAACGAAGTTAGGCATAGCCTGACTTATTTTGGTGTAGTTTGAGCCGTATTTTTTAAGCAGATATGCGCTTTTTGTAAGAACATCAATACTTTTATTTTTAAAGTCTATTACCGAATATCTTACTTTATACTGAGTACCGTTTGGAAGCGGCAACTTTTCAACAATAATCGCAGAATCATCATTATATTTAATTATATCGGCAATATCTTTAGTGCTGATTAATTGCAATATTATTCCTCCGATGTATCGAGAGATGTATTGGTAAGATATCCGAGAGTAAGAAGACTGTCCCTAAGATGTACATTTTCAACAATTACACCCGGATGAGCCATAGCGATATCATAATTTGAAAAGTTCAAAAAGCTTTTAATGCCTACTTTTACAAGCAAGTCGCAAAGCTCTTCCATATCCGTTGACGGAATACAGGTTACGGCACAAGTAGGGGAGTTGTCAATACAAAAGTTTTCAAGATAATTGACATTCCTGACAGGTATGCCCTTAATCATATTGCCGCAAATAGCTTCGTTTTTATCGAAAATACCGATAAGCTTGAAACCGCTGTTTTTTGAAAACATTTTATTAGTTATTGCTTTGCCCAAATTACCTGCGCCGATAAGAATAGTTTTAATCTCTTTATCTACGCAAAGAATTTCACCAATCTTAGCATGAAGCTCGGGCACATTGTAGCCGTAGCCTTGCTGACCGAAACCGCCGAAGCAGTTAAAATCATGCCTGATTTGGGAAGCAGTAAGCCCCATTCTTGCCGCAAGCTCTTTTGAACTTATCCTTACTATTCCGTTATCTTTAAGCGACTGCAAAAATCTGTAATATCTCGGCAATCTTTTAATTACAGATATAGATATGTCATCTTTATTTTGCATAATATTCCTCTCCTGAATTTCTGTAATAAAGATATTTTATTTTGTCATTTCAGCAATAGTTTCCATTACATAATCGCCGAATTTACTGCATGTGCAACCGTCATCTCTGCCGGTGATAACAAGCTTCTTTTCTTCAAGCATACATTTATCAAGTGCAGCCTCAAGAGCGTTAGCCTGCTTTTGGAAACCGATATGAGAAAGAAGCATAACAGAAGCGCGAAGCATTGAGCAAGGGTCGGCATATTGACCTCTGCCTTCCTTAATCATTCTCGGTGCAGAACCGTGAACAGCTTCAAACATAGCATACTTCTTACCGATGTTTGCAGAACCAGCAGTACCAACGCCGCCCTGGAATTCAGCAGCTTCGTCGGTGATAATGTCGCCGTAAAGGTTAGGAAGAACGAATACTTTGAAGTCTTTTCTTCTTGCAGGGTCGATAAGCTTAGCAGTTGTAATATCAACATACCAGTCGTCGGTTACGATGTCAGGGTATTCCTCGCCAATCTTCTGAGCGGTTTTGAGGAACTTACCATCTGTTGTTTTGATAATGTTAGCTTTAGTAATGATTGAAACTTTGCCCTTGTTGTTCTTCTTAGCGTATTCATAAGCAAGGCGGGCGATTCTTTCACAACCTTCCTGAGTTGCAACAGTGAAGTCAACAGCAAGGTCGTCAGTAATGTTCAAACCGTATGAACCGATTGCATAACCACCCTCTGTGTTTTCTCTGAAGAAAGTCCAGTCGATGCCTTCCTCAGGAACTTTAACAGGGCGCATATTAGCAAAAAGGTCAAGCTCTTTTCTCATAGCAACATTAGCAGATTCAACATTTGGCCATGGGTCGCCGGCTCTCGGTGTGGTTGTAGGGCCTTTAAGAATAACATGGCACTTTTTAAGCTCTGCAAGTACATCGTCAGGAATAGCTTTGTTGCAAGCTGCACGGTTTTCGATAGTTAAACCGTCGATTTCCTTAAACTGAACTTTACCGCTTGCAACTTCGTCTTTAAGAAGAAATGCAAGAACTCTTTCGCTCTCTTTTGTGATGATAGGACCGATACCGTCGCCACCGCAAATACCGATAACGATTGTGTCAAGTGCGTCATAATCTGTAAAATCTTTGTCTTCTTTAATTTTCTTTGCTCTTGCAAGCTGAGATTCCATAAGTGCACGGAATTTTTCAACTGCTTCGTCAATAATCTTAGCGTCGTCTGACATATTTTTATCCTCCGATTGGTTAATTATTTGTTGATTTCTCTTGTGTAATCAAGTAAGCCACCGCAAACAAGCATTGCTCTCTGCCTTGCTGAAAGGTGAGAACTGTCAAGCTGATATTCTTCGCCCTTAGTAAGGTTTTTAAGAACTACCGGCTTTTTGTTTTCAATAGCGTCTTTGATGTTTGGAAGTGAAAGCTCGTCCATTTGGTCAATCTTGTCATAATCTTCTTCATTCGCGAAGGTGAAAGGCAAGATACCTGCGTTTACAAGGTTTGCAACATGGATACGGGCAAATGACTTTGTAATAACAGCCTTAACGCCGAGGTAAAGAGGAACAAGCGCAGCATGTTCTCTTGATGAACCCTGACCGTAGTTAGCACCGCCGATGATGAAACCTTTGCCCTCAGCCTTAATTCTTTCAGGGAATGTTTCGTCACATACGCCGAAACAGTATTGTGAAAGGTGAGGAATGTTTGAACGGTAAGGAAGAATCTTAGCGCCTGCAGGCATAATGTGGTCGGTAGTGATGTTGTCGCCGACTTTAAGTACAGCCTTAGCAGTAATTTCTTCAGGGAGCTTTTCAGTTTTAGGGAAAGGTTTGATGTTAGGACCTCTGAGAACTTCAACCTTGTCTGCATCTTCAGGTGAAGCAGGAGGTTCAATCATATTGTCGTTAACAATGAAATGCTCAGGCATTGTAATGTTAGGTGCTTCGCCAAGTTCTCTTGGGTCTGTAAGATAGCCTGTAAGTGCAGAAGCAGCGGCAACTTCAGGAGAAACAAGGTAAATTTGACCGTCTTTAGTACCTGAACGACCTTCAAAGTTTCTGTTAAATGTACGAAGTGATATGCCGCCTGAGTTAGGTGACTGACCCATACCGATACAAGGACCGCAAGCCGATTCAAGAATTCTTGCGCCTGCACTTATCATATCTGAAAGTGCGCCGTTAAGAGCAAGCATATTAAGTACCTGCTTTGAACCCGGAGCAATGCAGAGCGAAACTGACGGAGCAATAGTCTTTCCTTTAAGTATAGAAGCAACTTTCATCATATCTACGAATGATGAGTTTGTGCAAGAACCGATAGCTACCTGGTCAACTTTAATCTTGCCGATTTCATCTGTAGTCTTAACATTATCCGGCATATGAGGGCAAGCTGCCATAGGAGCAAGCGAGCAAAGGTCAATGTCAATTACTTCGTCATACTGCGCGTCTGCATCAGGTAAAATCTCTGTCCAATCGTTTTCACGACCTTGCGCTTTAAGGAAAGCAAGAGTGATTTCATCTGATGGGAAGATAGAAGTTGTAGCGCCGAGTTCGGCACCCATATTTGTAATTGTAGCTCTTTCAGGAACGGAAAGGGTTTTAACGCCTTCTCCGCCGTATTCGATAATCTTGCCTACGCCGCCTTTAACGCTCATGATTCTGAGCACTTCAAGGATAACATCCTTAGCAGATACCCAAGGCTTGAGATAACCTGTGAGGTTAATTCTTGTCATTTTCGGCATTGGAATGTAGTATGTGCCGCCGCCCATAGCAACAGCAACATCAAGTCCGCCTGCACCCATAGCAAGCATACAAATACCGCCGCCTGTAGGTGTATGGCTATCAGAACCGATAAGGGTTTTGCCCGGAATACCAAATCTTTCAAGGTGAACCTGGTGGCAAATACCGTTACCAGGTCTGCTGAAGTAAATACCGTGCTTCTTTGTTACACTTTGAATATAACGGTGGTCGTCTGCGTTTTCAAAACCTGTTTGAAGTGTGTTGTGGTCAATGTATGCAACTGATTTTTCAGTCTTAACTCTGTCAACACCCATAGCCTCAAATTCAAGATAAGCCATTGTACCTGTGGCATCTTGAGTTAATGTCTGGTCAATTCTTAAACCGATTTCGGTGCCGACCTTCATCTCACCCTCAACAAGGTGAGCCTTAATAAGCTTTTGAGCAATAGTAAGTCCCATTGTTAAAAAGTCCTCCTAATTGTTAATAAAATTATCAAATGATATTTTATTACAAATATAACTCATTGTCAATTACAAATCAGTAACAAACTATTAAATAATATATTAATTTATATATTATTTATTTGATATTGAAAAAAAGTGGATAATGTGATAAAATTAAAAATTATATTGGAGTATTTTGGGCAAAATAAATTTGAGGTGTTGATTTTGCTTAAAAACGAAGAAAAAAATAAAGAAGATAATGAAGAAGAACAGGTTACTTCAACCGGCGATTTTGAAACAGGTTCAATAACAGTGTCAAAAGACGGTCATTTTATTCATTGCTTAACAATTATAGGTCAAATTGAGGGACATTATATTTTGCCGAGCCAAAATAAGACTACAAAGTATGAGCATGTTATTCCGCAGCTTGTTGCGATAGAAGAAAGCAAGGAAATTGAGGGACTTCTTATTATTCTTAACACCGTCGGCGGCGATGTTGAAGCAGGTCTTGCCATTGCGGAGCTTTTATCTACTATGAAAACTCCGACTGCTTCGCTCGTTTTGGGCGGCGGTCATTCTATCGGTGTTCCGCTTGCGGTAAGCTGTAAAAAGAGCTTTATTGTTCCGAGTGCAACTATGACTGTTCACCCGGTCAGGATGAACGGACTTGTTCTGGGCGTTCCTCAAACATTATCTTATTTTGAAAAAATGCAAGACAGAATTGTTAATTTTGTGGCTAATAATTCGTCAATAACGAAAGACAGTTTCAAAAGCCTTATGATGAAAACAGGTGAACTTGTTATGGATGTGGGAACCGTGCTTGACGGAGAGGATGCAGTTAACTGCGGTCTTATTGACGAACTCGGCGGATTATGTGACGCTCTTGACTTTTTAAACAAAATGATAGAGGAGAATGAAAAATGATTTGGTCTATTGTAAGTGAAGCCGATATATTTTATTTGCCGCAAAGTATTTGCCAAAACAATGTAATTAGGTCAAGTGACCCTTATTCTTATATCAGGACAGGTTATCATTTGGATAACGCAGATTTATTCGGAGGTAGTAATAATGTGGATTTTAACATCAATATTTCAAGCGATAGGGCAGGCATTCACTTGGGTGTTCCCCGTATCTGAAAGCGGACATTCGGTAATATTTCATAATTTTTCCGGCAGATTTACAAACGCTTGCTCACAACTGACAGGCGTAATACATATAGGAATTGCAGTAGGACTTTTTGTGGCATTTTTTAAACTTTTTTTAAGCTTGTTTAAAAACTTTTTCGGCACATTCAGTGATATGTTTCATAAAAAGTTTTCATTAAAAAATGTTTCATCTCAAAGAAACTTAGTGTATATGACGCTTTTGTCATTTGTATTTTTCATTTTTTATATCATCCCTACCGGTAAGTATGGAAATGTTTATACAATGTTCCACTCTCCGTCGTATAACAAAACGATACTCGGCGAGGGCTTTTGTATGGCGCTGCTCGGTGTGTTGCTCATTGTTGCAAGTTCACTTGTAAATACGAGCAGAAATAAATTACCCGATTGGCTAAATGCTGTAATTATCGGAATTGTTGCTTTCCTTGCGCTTCCTACAGGCGGTTGCTCGTTTATGGGTGCGATTTTTGCTTTTGCCGTTTTGCTTGGTATGAATCAAGGCTATGCATTACGATATGCCGTAACTATGTCTGTACCGACTTTAATTGTAATGGGTATTGTTGAAATATGCGTAGGTGTTACTAAAATTAATATTGCTTTTGCGATTATTGCGCTGATTTTTTCTGTTTGCGCTTCGTTTTTTGCAGTTAAACTGTTTATATTTGTTATCAAAAAAAGAATGTTAAATTATTTTGCTTATTATGATATATCAATAGGTTTAATAAGCATTGTTATCGGTGTGTTCCAAACTATGTTTAAATAAGAGGTAAATATGGCAAATAAAAAGAAAAGTTCTAATAAAAATACAAGAAAAAAATCTAATAGTTCAAGAGGCAGAAATGTTAGTTATGCCGATACAATTCGCGTTTCGGAAATTGCTATAGTTGCAATATCGGTTATTTTATTCTTTTTAGCTGTAGTTTCGGGAAGCGGCGTGTGGAATGTGCTCCACGGTGTATATGTCGGCATTTTCGGTATGTTTGCGGCTATTGTGCTTCCGCTTTTAACCGTCGTTGTAACCATTGTCTTTTCTGCAAAGGGGGAAGAAGTTTACGGCTACACTTCAAAGATAATTGAAGCGTTTGTTATGGTTTTTATACTCGCTGCTTTTATCCATGTTGTTACTAACCCAATAGGTCAAACATTTAAAGAAAGCATTGTTGACAGTTATCAAAGTGCGCCTTATGAATTTAACGGCGGCTTTATCGGCAGCTTATTCGGATGGCTTCTTTTAACCCTCGGCAAAGCGCCTGCAATAATTATCAGCGTTGTTTTGTTTGTTGTTGATTTGCTTCTTATGACAGGTTTAACTATTTTTCAGTTTATTGCCGGTGCGGTAAAACCTGCTAAGGTTACATATGAAAAAGTTGCTCCGGTTATTGAAGAACATATTGAAAGACGAAGAATGAGCAAGGAAAATATCGATGTTCCGCTTGATGCCGAACCTCCAAAGGAGGAGCAGAAAAAACTTCGTACCAAGAAGAAAAAAGAAGAACCTAAGGAAGAAATGACAAAGGTTCCTAAAGAAATAATTGACGAGATTAATAGGGAAAATTCAAATATCGAAATGCTTAAAAACGCAACCGCAAAGAGAGCGGAGGATAAGCCTAAAGATATTGACGAAATAGTTAAAAATGCTTCGGAAGAGAAGCCTAAAGAAAATGTTAAAGAAAAGAATACGGAAGATTTTACAGTTTCAAAAGAAGCTATGGAATCAAGCGTCAGCGACTATAAACTTCCGTCGGTTGAACTTCTCAGTCTTCCTAAGAAAAAGTCTACCGCCGATATAAGCGGTGAACTTAAAGAAAATGCGCAAAGGCTTATTGAAACACTTCGTTCATTTAATGTAAGTGCAACCATTACCGATATTTCAAGAGGTCCTACGGTTACCCGTTATGAGCTTAAACCTGCGGCAGGTGTTCGTATTTCCAAAATAACAAACCTTTCTGATGATATTGCGCTTAACCTTGCGGCTACTCATGTTCGTATTGAAGCGCCGATTCCGGGCAAAGCCGCAGTCGGTATCGAAGTGCCTAACACGGTTAAAAACTCCGTTTCTATGCGCGAGCTTATTGATACACCTGAATTTGACGAGCAGAGTTCAATTCTTTCCGCCGGTCTTGGCAAGGATATTGCGGGTAATTGCGTTTACTGCGATATTGCAAAGATGCCGCACCTGCTTGTTGCCGGTACTACCGGTTCGGGTAAATCTGTTTGTATGAACTCGATTATCACATCAATTCTTTACCGTGCAAAGCCGGATGAAGTTAAATTTTTGATGATTGACCCTAAGCAAGTTGAATTTTCAAAATATGCCAATATTCCGCATCTTCTTGTACCTGTTGTTACAGACCCGAGAAAAGCTGCAGGTGCTCTCGGCTGGGCAGTAAGTGAAATGCTCCAGCGTTATCAAAAGCTCTCGCAAGTCGGCGTCCGTGATATTGAGGGCTATAATAAATATGTTAAAAAGCACGAAGATATGGAAACTATGCCAAAAATCTGCATTTTTATCGATGAATTTGCGGACTTGATGATGGCTGCTCCAAAAGAAGTAGAAGATTCCGTTTGCCGTTTGGCGCAGATGGCTCGTGCAGTCGGTATGCACCTTGTTATCGCTACTCAAAGACCGTCGGTCGATGTTATCACCGGTCTTATTAAGGCAAATATTTCTTCCCGTATTGCGCTTACTGTTTCATCTCAAATCGATTCCCGTACCATTCTTGACGCTTCGGGTGCGGAAAAACTCCTCGGTCACGGTGATATGCTTTATAACCCTATCGGTGCGTCAAAGCCTATTCGTGTTCAGGGTTGTTTCATTTCTGACGAAGAAGTTGAAGCGCTTTGCGATTTCGTTAAAAATCAGGGTGAAAGCCAGTACGATGAAGAAATTGCCAAAGAAATTGAAGCTAAAGCGGTTCAGGATAAAAAATCATCTCCGTTTGAAGATGACGGTGACGGCGAACAGCTTGATGTTCTTTTTGACAAAGCGGTTGATATTGTGCTTGAAACCGGTACGGCTTCAACTTCATTTTTACAGCGTAAGCTTTCAGTAGGCTACGCCCGTGGCGCTAAGATTATTGACCAGCTTGAAGATAAAGGTATTATCGGTCCGGCTAACGGTTCAAAGGGCAGGGAAATACTTATCAACCGTCAGCAGTGGCTCGAAATGCAGGCGTATTCTTCTAATCAAACTCCGTTTACCGCTGAAAATACGGAGCAAATGGACTTTGACGATGTTGAGGATGACGGCGCTGTCAGCGAAAATTATGATGATTTAGACAATGAATAATTATTGTCTTTCAGTACTTGAAATATGATTTATACATATGTATAATAACCTTATATGAGGTAATTTATGAACGAATTTCTACCTATAAATAAAAAAGAAATGCTTGAGCGTGGTTGGCAGGATGTTGACTTTGTTTTTGTAACGGGTGACAGTTATGTTGACCATCCGTCTTTCGGTGTTGCCATACTCACAAGGCTTCTTGAAAATGAGGGGTATAGGGTTGCCGTATTGAGCCAACCTAATTGGAAAAATGACGGCGATTTTACCCAGTTTGGCAGACCGAGGCTCGGTTTTATGGTTACAAGCGGTAATATTGATTCCATGGTAGCTCACTATACTGCGGCTAAAAGGCTTAGGCACGACGATGCTTATACCGCCGGCGGTGTTGCAGGCAAAAGACCTGATAGAGCGGTTATAGTTTATTCAAATATAATAAAAAGAATTTATCCCGATATTCCTGTAATTATCGGCGGTCTTGAAGCTTCGCTTCGCCGTTTTGCTCATTATGACTATTGGGATGATGCAATCAGACCGAGCATACTTATTGATTCAAAAGCCGATTTGCTTACTTTCGGTATGGGTGAAAAGCAAACCGTTGAAATTGCAAAAAGGCTTGACAAAGGCGAAGATATCAAAAATATGCACGATGTTTTGGGCACTTGCTATACTTGCCCTACGAGTGAAACTCCGTATGACGGCGTTGAAGTTCCGAGCCTTGACAATGTAATAAACAGTAAAAAGGAATATGCAAAATCTTGCAGAATCGAACAGGACGAGCAAGACCATATCCGTGGCAGGCTTATTAAGCAAAAGCACGGTAAAGTTATGGTTGTTCAAAACAAACCTATGCCGCCGCTTGAACAGGATGAGCTTGACAAGGTCTATTCTTTGCCGTATACAAAGGCTTATCATCCGTCTTATGAAAAACTCGGCGGTGTGCCGGGTATTAAAGAGGTTGAGTTTTCAATTACTCATAACCGCGGTTGCTTCGGCGCTTGTAATTTTTGCTCTATTGCTTTTCATCAGGGCAGGTATGTAACTTCCCGTTCCAAAGAAAGCGTAGTTGCGGAAGCCGAGAGGCTTACCCATATGCCTAATTTTAAAGGCTATATTCACGATGTCGGCGGTCCGACTGCTAATTTCAGAAAACCGTCGTGCGAATTTCAAAAAACTCACGGTCTTTGCAAAGGTAAAAAGTGTTTAGCTCCTACTCCTTGCAAAAATTTGAGTGTTGACCATTCGCAGTATCTTGACATTTTGCGTGAAGTTCGCAATTTGCCAAAGGTTAAGAAAGTGTTTATCAGAAGCGGTATAAGATACGATTATCTGCTTGAGGATAAGGACGATACATTTTTTAAAGAACTTGTTGAGCATCATGTTTCAGGTCAGCTTAAAGTTGCGCCCGAGCATTGCTCCGCTTCGGTTCTTGACAAAATGGGCAAGCCTCATATTGAAGCTTATATAAAGTTCTCACGCAGGTATTTTGAATATACTGGCGAAATAAATAAGGAACAGTACCTTGTACCTTATCTTATGTCTTCTCATCCGGGTTCAACTTTAGACGATGCGGTTGAGCTTGCGCTTTTCCTTAAAAAGAATCATATAAGACCGGAGCAGGTTCAGGACTTTTATCCTACTCCGGGTACTATTTCAACTTGTATGTTTTATACCGAACTTAACCCATACACTATGGAAAAGGTTTATGTGGCTAAAAGCGAACACGATAAGGCGCTTCAGCGTGCGCTTTTGCAATATTTCAACCCTAAAAATCAGCGTCTTGTTGAAGAAGCGTTAAAAAGGGCAAAAAGATACGATTTAATCGGATATGACAGTAAATGCCTTATTAAGCCTACTCAGGCTCACGCTCCTAATAACAGATATCAAAATAATACAAACAGAAAAAATAACCGTAATACTAAAAATAATTTTTCCAAGAAAAATAAGGGTAAAAGAAAATGAGCAGTTCAAAAAATCAAAGCTCAATTATGATAGGTATAGGCTTAATGGTTATTGCGATTGTGATAATCGTTTATTCGCTCAATTTGCCAAAAGTTGCCGATGTCAGTGAAAGTACAACGGCTCAAACTTCTGCCGCTACTTCTGCTAATTTGAAAGCAACTGCTTCATCTGCCGATTCTTCTGTAAGCAAAAGCGAAATTTTGTCTTCAACCGGTAATGATAAAACCGAAAAAGCAAGAGAAACAGTAACATATTCTGTTTCTGAAACGCAAACAAATGCCACACCGAAAACTTCCGGCAATAAAACTCAGCCGCAAACAGTTTCAACGAACGCAATTTCTTCATCAAGCGTTGCGGCGGCTGTGTCTTATCCGATAAATTTAAACACTTGCACGGCTGAGGAATTGATGTCGATTGAAAATGTCGGCGAATCAAGAGCAAATGCGATAATCGAGTATCGCGATTATCTCGGCGGTTATACATCTGTTGAACAGTTAAAAGATATTAAAGGTATCGGTGACGCAACTTTTGAAAAAATCGAGCCTTATGTAACAGTATGATAAATGATTTTAAAATTGCAATAAGCAAAATCTTCGATATTTTTTTTACAAAACGATGTGAGTTTTGCGGAGAAGTAATAGAATATAACGCTGTGATTTGCGATGAGTGCAGCAAACTGCCTGTTAATAAAGAACCGCTTTGCGAAAGTTGCGGAGTAAGTAAATTGCGCTGTAATTGTGACAAAAAGAAACACGAATACAAGCAGATTGTAGCTCCTTACTTTTATGAAGATAAGGTTAAAACAGCAATTCACAATTTTAAAACCGCTTCTATGCCGTTTCTTTCAAACCGTTTTGCAAAAGATGTTGCGAAGTGTGTTAAATCAAATTATAAAGATATTTCGTTTGATTATATTACATTTATTCCCGTTTCAAGGAAAACATTTAAAAAGCGCGATTATAATCAGGCTTACTTAATAGCTGAAAAGCTTTCAAAGCTTCTTGATATTGAGGTTATTGATATTCTCGTAAAAGTGTCAAAAACCAAACCGCAAAAATCGCTTTCCGCCAAGGAGAGAAAAGTGAATGTTTACGGTGCTTTTGATTTAAAAGATAAAAGTGTTGTCAAAGATAAAACATTCTTAATAATTGATGATGTAAAAACAACCGGTTCAACGCTGAATGAGTGTTCAAAGATGCTCAATATTTACGGCGCAAAAGCTGTGTATGCTGCAACTTTGGCTGTTGCGCCGCCTAAGAAAAAGGAGTAACATTATGAAAAAAGTATTATCTGTTTTATTAGCTTTAGCATTAGTCTTTTTATGTGCTTGCTCTGCGCAAAATAAAAACGGCGGTCAACTTAATTCTAAAATTGACGGTTTGATTGAAAATATGCAACTTAAATGGGATACCGATGATAAAGCCACCGTTTCGTTTGGTGAGCATACAGTTAATAATGTCGTTGTTGAACTTAAAAAGGTAACAGCTTCTCCTTTGAAAATTTATTTAAACGACAGTGAAGATTCGCTTATTTATGAGCAGGCAAACAACAGTACATATAAGTATTGCGCTTTTAAAGGCGTTGACACATCATCACTCGTTATTTCGCTTGAAGGCGGAAAAGATAATGTTAAATCAATTTCGGTTTATGAAAATCAAAACGAGCCTGACGATGATTTCAGAGTTATCGCTTATATATTAGGCGATAAAATTCAAAATATAGATTCACTTAAATCTTATACTTTTGACACTATTACCGATGTAATTCTTTTCTCCTGCGTAAGCTTTGATTCCGACGGCAATCTTGAATATAACGATACTGAAAATCTTTCGGGTAAAAAAATTCTTAAAACAGCACTCAGCAATTTAAGAACCGTTATAGGCGACAGAAAAGTTAATATTTATGTTAATATTTTAGGACCTAATGCGGATGATGGCATCAGCGATTGGAAGTCACAGATGGAAAACAAAGCGCAAAAGCACACAAAAGCATTTAAAAACACCTCGCTTGAAAGTGATATTTCAAATCTTCTTAATGATTATGACCTTGACGGTGTATTTTTCGATTATGAAAATCCTATTAAGTCAAAGTATTGGAAAGCATTCGGCGATTTTATTGTTGAACTTGACAGTGAACTCGGCGGCAAAAAAATAGGGCTTGCTATGGCTGATTGGGATATCGGACTTTATAAAGAAGCGGTTGACTGCGTAGATTTTGTTGAAATGATGGAATATGATTTATTCGACGATTACGGCGATAATTCATCCTTTGACAGTGCGCGTAAGGGAATTGAAAAATTCATTAAAGCAGGTTTTGACAGTAAGGTGCTTGATCTTGGTATTCCGTTTTACGGCAGACCGGTTGATAAAAGCGAAAATTGGTACAATTACGGCGACTGGTCAAAGCAACTCGGCAAGTATAACAACAAAGCGATTGTAGACGGAAAGGAATCATACTTTAACTCTTACCAACTTGTTTATGACAAAACATCGCTTGCAGTAGATTATAATCTCGGCGGCGTTATGTCGTTTAGATATCTTTGCGATGACTTGGAAAACGAAGATTTGTCGCTATTTACCGCAATGCATCAAGCT
>CAVKLC010000009.1:29672-53530 GCA_963657005.1 bacterium
CTTCAAGCTATAAACAAAAGGAAAAATTAATAAATCATTTAGCCATAAGAATATTAAATATTCTTATGGCTTTTTTAGTACATATAATAGGACAATAAAAAATAATTAATTGATTTTATTGCAGATGTTTGTTAATTTATAATCGGTGATTATAATGGCTATGTTTCATATGAGGTCTGTATTTTTAAAAACACTTTCAGATAAGGCTGAAAATATTGATAATGGTAATCATTTTGTGATGAAAGAAAACTACAGTTATCCTGCAATTATTACTCCAAAAACAAAGTATGGCATAGCAGTATTATTTCTCGATTTTTATATAGCCGGTTCGGTGAAAATTTGTATGAAGCAATAGAAAATGCTAAAGAATTTCTCGGCTTAGCACTTCTTATGTTTGAAACTGCTAATGAAGCTTTGCCAAACCCAACGCCTTTATCTGATGTAAGAATAAAAAGTTATGAAATGGCAGTTAGATTAAAAGTGATTTTGATTGATGCAAGAATTAAGGAAGAATATGATTTGACGACCTTTGATTATGAAACTGAGAGAGTATTTTTTAGGACTGGTAAAAAAAGACAAAGCCCCGTTTATTTTATTATTTAGAGAAAAAATAATTTGTTACGATGGAATCGGTTCAGTAATTATGCGAAATAACGGTTATTTACTTAAATATAAAATGGGAAAACTGATATTAGCAAAAGAAGTAACAGAAAATGCTAACAAATAAATAAAAAGCCGTAAGAAAACTACATATCTTACGGCTTTTTTGGTGCACCTGACAGGAATCGAACCTGCACATCTCTCGATACTAGATCCTAAATCTAGCGCGTCTGCCAGTTCCGCCACAGGTGCATATTTAAGACTTTGATATACTACCATAATTAGATTATAATTTCAATAGTTTTGTCGTTTTTTTATTTTTTTCATAGTATATATTACGGCTGAAAAGCCGAATATATGAAAGGAATAAATGCTATGAGCTGTAACAACAGAAATCTTAGAAATATTGACACAAACATTTATACTTCAACTAATGGTTGCTGTCAAAATGATTATGATGCAAGAATAGTTGAAAGGGTAGTTCCGTGTTATTTTTATCCTCCAAGACCGTTCCCACCGTCACCTGAACCTCCTACTCCGCCATTCCCACCAGAACCGTCGGTATTTATAAATTATGCCGAATTTTATAACAATGCGGCAACAGGTGCAACATTTGGCGCAGGTGAAAATATTTCTTATCCGTCAACACTTTATAATACCGATACGGCAGGTATTGTAAACAGTAACGGTGTAATAACTCTTTCGGGTGGCACAACGGGCAGAACCTATTTGCTTAATTATCAGGTTACGGGAACAACCGCAGATGAATCTGTAATCGGTCTTGCAACTAACGGTTCGGTAGACGCTAACACTCAAATAGTTCCTAACAGTGCAACCGGCACATCAAACGGAAGCTATATTGTTAATGTTCCTGCCAACACAACATCAACAGTTGCACTTCGTGTTGTATCGGGTACTGTAACAACTGCATCTCCGACAATCGGCACGAACTTTTCTATTATAAGAATTGCTTAAACGGGTATGGCTTGCCATACCTTACATAAAATGATATTGACAATTAATTAACAATGTGCTATTGTGAAGCTAAGAAAGGGTGGACAAGCTATGTTTTTTACTTGCAAAGATATTATAAAGCTCGATATCAGCCGTGATAAAGCGATATCATTATTTGAAAAATATTTTTACAATATGCATAAAGCAGGGTATACCTTTTCAATTCGTATAATTCACGCTGATTATAATGGCAAAAAATTCACCGGTGTTGTTGATGAAAACGGAATATATACCGCAAGATATATAGGTAATGTTGAAAACGACAGGTATTACAGAAGTGCACCGATAAGCAAAATTGAGTTTGACGGTGACAATCATAATTGTAATGTTAATGTCAATACAAAAGCTAATTATTATATGTTTTTCTTTGCGATTAGCTTAATTGTTTTAATTGTCTCAGTTGTTTTACTTTCCGTATTATTTAATACTTCACTTCAAATTCCGTTTATTGTAATTACCGCTATAGCATTTGTAATCAATATTGTTGTGTTAACCTTATCAAAAAAATCTATTGATGATGTTCAAAGCGAACTTTTATACATATTAAAATATGACGATTAAAAAAGACCTGTTTCGTTTTTGAAACAGGTCTAATTTTATATCTTATTATTTTTATTTCCAGCTTTGAATTATTAATGGGTTATCAAAAATCTCATCAAGCTTTCTCATAAACGGAACTACATCACCGTAGTCAAGTGCTCTGTGGTCGATGGCAATAGTAATCGGCATTACAAGTCTGATGTCAATCTTGTCGTTGCCGTTTTCATCTGTTACAACGGTAGGGCGCTTTTGAGCGGCATTGATAGCAAAAGCAGTAGTTTGCGGCGGAATAATTTCAAGAAGCGCACACATACCTTTCTGCTCACGATAAATTGAACCGAGGTTAGAAATAGTTGTTGTGCCTTGCTCAATGTCGTGCTTTGTAAGACGCTTAGTTGTAGGAATTGAATAGTAATCTTTTTTAGCCTGACCTGAAAGGGTCTTAACTTTATGCTTACCTGTTTTTGAACCGTAAAGTCTGCGAACAGCTTGCAAAATTTTACCTTGTTTAAGACCTGTTAATGTGTTGTCAAGTGAAACTTCAAACATAACTTCGTTCATATCAGAACCATTTGCTCTCATAATAGTGTTGTTGATAGCTTCAGTCATCTGAGTAAGTGTTTTGTTGCCCATATCATGCATATTAACGGTCATCATTTCGCCTGTAGGCAAAACCATAGGCATTGAAATGTCAATATGGTCGAAATAAATAAGCTTACCTCTTACAAGTTTGCGGTTAAATTCAAGGTGTGTATTCATCTTTGGTGCGGCTTTTAAGCCCTCGCAAAGAATTTTGAGCATAACAGTGTTAATTGTGATTTTTTTACTTTTATCTGTAACACCTTCGTTAAGCTTTTTAACTTCTTTGAAAAGCTCGGTAACATCTGCATCATATGTCATAGTTGCGTGAGGAATTGTTTCCCAGCTCTCACTTGTCATATTAGATACGATTTTTCTTGCGATACCGAAATGTTCTTCTTTAACCTTTGCCATATAAATCTCCTTTTAACTATCTTATTCTTTGATTTTTGAAATGATTGAAGCAACGCCCTCTTTAATTGAGTCCTTGGTGTCGGATATGTATCCTTTTATTTCACCGATTTGCTCGCTCATTTCTTCACTTGTAAACGGTTCTTCATTAAAACGCTTTTTGTATTCTAAAATCAAATGAGGTCTGAATTTAGGATGAGCTATTTTAATAAGAGCCTTAGCCCTCTCTTTAAGTGTTTTACCTTTAAGCTGTGCAATGCCGTATTCCGTTACAACATAGTTAACATCATTTCTCGGTGTTGTAACTGCACTGCCTTCCGTAATTAACGGCACAATTCTTGAAATTAAACCTTTCTTTGCGGTTGACGGCATAGCAATAATTGAACGACCGCCTTTACTCATAGTTGCACCTCTTACAAAGTCAACCTGACCGCCGACTGCCGAATACTGGTTAAGACCGACGGTGTCGGAAACTACTTGACCCAAAAGATCGATCTGCAAACAAGAATTTATTGAAACCATATTGTCATTTTGAGCAATAACAGTAGGGTTGTTAACATAATTAATAGGGTGAAGCTCAACCGACGGGTTGTTATTTATGTAGTTGTTAAGCTTTTCAGAGCCGAAAGCCGCACCCAAAATAGTTCTAAATGGATTTTTGTTTTTCTTTTTATTGTTGATTACACCTGCTTCAAGCAAGTCAACGACGCCGTCGCCGACAAGCTCACTGTGAAGACCTAAATCTTTTTTATCCCAAAGCTGAGCGCAAACGGCATTTGGAATACCGCCGATACCAAGTTGCAAACAGTCACCGTCTTTTATAAGTGAAGCACAGTATTTACCGATTTCCATTTCAGTGTCGGAAATCTCAACCGATTTTACTTCAGGTAACGGTTCATCGTGTTCAACAAAACAAGTGAAATCACGAACATGCATAAAACTGTTGCCGAAAGTTCTCGGCATATATTTGTTAACCTGAGCAATAACCACTTCGCAGTAGTCGGCAGTTCCTCTCGTGTAGTCAACTGTTGTACCGAATGAAACATAGCCGTGCTCGTCAGGCGGTGAAACCATTACGATTGTAACTCTCGGGCAAATGAAATTCTTAATCAAATCGGGAATTTCATAAAAATGAGAAGTTGTAAACTCACTTACGCCGAGCGAAATCGCTTTCCTGTTGCTTTGCGAAGCGAAAAGACAATTCAAAGTGAAATGACCTTTCATTTCAGGTCTGCACCAAGGCGAATCGCCGAGAGTGAGCATATTTGTTATTTCAACATCGTGATATTCTTCATAATGCTCAACAAGTGCACGCTCTATCGCAAAAGGTTCGCCGCATCCAAAACCGGTAACTACTTTGTCACCGCTCTGAATAAGCTTGATTGCTTCCTGGGCTGTAGTAAGCTTGTTTTTATAAACGTCTTGCCAATTATTCAATTTATTACCCCTTAACCTAAAATTGAAATTTGTATTAATATTACTTTTTTGTATAGTTAATCTACCTTTAATGCTTGTAAAGTATATTAACTTCTACTATGTTACATTATTTACATATAAATGTCAATTAATAATAGCTAATTTTTATTTAGTAATTGACAATTTTTTAAAAATAAAAAACTTGTGTTGATTATTTCATTTAAAATATGTATAATACCATAGGTGATTAGTGTGAATATAAATATAACCGATTATTGCATGGGCGACAATTCATCTGTCGGCACGGCTGAAGCAATAAGAAATATGAATATCGGTGATACGCTGTTATTTCCTAAAAATGAATATCATTTTTATAAAGATTTCAGCGTTCATAAAGTATGTTATATGACTAATACCGATTCTTTTAAAGCGCCTGATAAGTATTTTGCGATTCTTATTGAAAACAAGGAAAATATTACTATAGACGGGTGTGGCTCGACTTTTGTAATACATGGTGATATGTGCGCTTTCGCAATGTTTAACTGCAAAAATGTTATTCTTAAAAACTTTACAGTAAAGTATAATTCGCCGACTAATTATGAAATGAAAGTAGTTAAAAGGTCGTTTAATAAAATTACTTATAAAATTCCTGAAAACAGTCTTTTCTATGTTAAGGATAACAAGCTCGTATTTTTTGAGCAAAGTCCTTTTACTAAAAAGAATTATTACACATATACGGCTAATGAAGAATGTGCCTGCAATGTAATTCACAGGGGTGATGAAGTTTTCAGAACTCAGCTTTCACCAACAAGAACGGCAATTAAAATTAACAGAATTGATATGAACACTGTTGAGTGTACATATCTTCTATCTCCTAAGTTTAAGCGTGATGATGTTGTTACGATGTCGCGAAATAAGCTTAGGGATAACAGCGGTCTTTTCTTTAATGCGTGTTCAAATGTTACTTGCGATAATATCACGGTTAACTATATGCACGGCTTCGGCTGGCTTTCACAAATGTGTGAAAATATGAACTTTAACAATATTTCGTTTGAGCCTGTAAAAGGATATACGGTTTCTTCATTTGCAGACTTAATTCATATTTGCGGCTGTAAAGGATATGCAAAAATCACAAATTCTCATTTTGAGCACCCGCACGATGATGCAATCAATGTTCACGGCGCATTTTTAAGTCTTAAAAAAGTTATTGACAAGAATACCGTTTTGCTTGAGTTTGTTCATCATCAGCAGGGTGGTTATACCGCATTTTATCCCGGTGATGAAGTTAAAATTTATAACAGTAATGACTTTAGCGAATTTGAAAATAAATTTACCGTTCTTTCTGCTGTTGATAATATAAACGATAAAACGGTTGAGGTTAAGTTGAAAGAAGATTTGCCTAAACTTATGCCAAATCAATTTGTTTTTGAAAATGTGACATATAACCCTGAACTTACAATCAGCGGTTGCACATTTAACGCAATTCCCACAAGAGGCATTCTTTGCACAACCGACAGACCGTCAAAGATATTCGGCAACACATTTACTAATGTTAAAATGCCTGATATATTCATTTCCTGCGACTGCAAAGATTGGTATGAAAGCGGTCCGTGCAGAAACCTTGAAATATTTAATAATACTTTTTCTAAAGAAGATGCAGTGCTGGTTAAGCCTATTTGCATAGGCAAGCCTGTCAGTGATGTTCACCGTAACATCAAAATATATGATAATAAAATCGGAGAATAATTTATGAGTAAAAATATGATAATCGGTCAGTCGGGCGGTCCTACTGCCGTAATTAATTCAAGTCTTGCAGGCGCTATTGAATACGCTTTTTCAAGCGAAAAGATTGATACTGTTTACGGTATGATTAACGGTATTCAGGGTTTGCTTGAGGATAATATTATTAATTTGACCGAGCGTTTTAAAGGTAAGCCATACGATATTAACCGTCTTCGCTTAACTCCTGCAATGTTCCTCGGCTCTTGCAGATATAAGCTTTCTGATGATGACGAAACTTATGCCGAAATTGTAGAAATGTTTAATAAATACAATATCGGCTATTTCCTTTATATCGGCGGTAACGATTCAATGGATACCGTTGACAAGCTTTCAAAATATACATCTAGCCATAACATCGATATTAAAATTGTTGGCGTTCCAAAAACTATTGATAACGACCTTGTCGGTATCGACCATTCACCGGGTTTTGGCTCTGCCGCTAAATATATTGCTCTTGCAGTTAAAAATGTTGCTTATGATACAAGCATTTACAGTATCAAGAGCGTTCATATCATTGAAGCAATGGGTCGTAATGCAGGTTGGCTTACTGCCGCTTCTGCTCTTGCCCGTGACGGTGACAGTGTTGCTCCTCATCTTATCTATCTTCCTGAAATTCCGTTTTCAGTTGATAAGTTTGTTGAGGATGTTAAGGGTAAACTTAACGAATATAACTCGGTTATAGTTGTTGTAAGCGAAGGTATTAAGGATGAAGACGGCAACTATATCAGCGCAAGAGGGGACAATGTTGACAAATTCGGTCATGTTATGCTCAGCGGCACAGGTGCTTATCTCAAGAGTGTTGTTGAGGAAAGAATCGGTTGCAAGGTTCGTGCATTAGAGCCGAGTGTACTTCAAAGAAGTGCAGGTCATACCGCTTCAATGACAGATATTACAGAAGCATATAATCTCGGCGTTGTTGCGGTTAAAGCTGCACTTGACGGCAAAACAGGTGTGTTTTCAACTCTTCGCCGTATCAGTGATTTGCCGTATACTGTTGATTATTATACCGAGCAAGTCAGCGTTGTTGCCAATAATGAAAAGTTGGTACCGAGAAGCTGGATAAACGAGCAGGGTAATGATGTTACAGATAAAATGATTGAATACCTTTCACCGCTTGTTAAGGGTGTTCCGCAGGTGCCTTACCGTAACGGTCTTCCTGATTATATCGGTCTTTCGCACCTTGATGTTAAAAAGCAAAAATATTCAGACTAATTATATAGAAAACGGAGCTATCTTTATGACAGCTCCGTTATTTTAATATTCAACTTTTAAATTTTCTTCTGCTTCGGCAACTTTAAGCATAATTGCACATTCAATACGCTTTCTGTGAAGCTCACAGCCAAAGTCATAAACACCGTTCACGCTTCCTGTTGTGTGATAAGCATTAGCGGCGCAGCCGCCGGAGCAGTAAAGCTTTGCAAAACAGTCTTTACATTCTTTGTGAGAATATACATTACATTCTTCAAACTGCTCAAGTACTTTTTTATTTGTGACGCCATTCCAAATATCGCCGAGCAAGAATTTTTCATCGCCGACAAATTGGTGGCAAGGGTAAAGCTCACCGCTTGGAGTTACAGCCATATATTCCGTACCGACTCCGCAACCCGATACTCTTTTAACAATGCATGGACCTGCGTCAAGGTCAATCATATAGTGATAGAAAGTGAAGCCGTTGCCGTTTCTGTATCTTTTAAGCATTTCATCTGCTAAGATTTGATACTGCTCTTTAAGGATAGGTAAGTCTTCCTCTTTAAGTGCATACGGCTCTTTAGGGTCGGATACAACCGGTTCAATGGAAAGTTCTTTGAAGCCTAAATCAGCCATATGGATTATATCTTTTGCAAAATCAAGATTATTTCTTGTGTATGTACCACGCATATAATAATCTTTTTGATTGCGGGAATCGGCAAACTTCCTGAACTTGTCAACGATTAAATCGTATGAGCCTTTACCGTTTCGCGAAACTCGCATAAGGTCATTTGTTTCTTTTCGTCCGTCGAGTGAAAGGACAACATTACCCATTTCCTTATTGCAAAAATCTATAACATCGTCATTTATAAGAAGTCCGTTAGTAGTGAGGGTAAAACGGAAATTTTTGTTATATTTCTTCTCCTGCTCTCGTCCGTATTTTACAAGTTCTTTGCAAACTTCCCAGTTTAGAAGAGGTTCGCCGCCGAAAAAGTCTACTTCAAGATTTCTTCTTGTGCCCGATTGCTCAATCAAAAAGTCAAGCGCTCTTTTACCAGTTTCAAGGCTCATCAAACCTTTAGGTCCGTCATATTCGCCTTTGCCGGCAAAACAGTATTTGCAAGCTAAATTGCAGTCGTGCGCAACATGAAGGCAGATAGCTTTTACAACGCCTTGCCTTTTTTTAAAATGCTTTGCAGTAGCTTCAAATGCGTCTTTTGCAAAAAGTCTGCCGTCCTCTTTAAGCGCTTCAATATCTTCAAAGCAAAGGTCGATGTCTTCTTCGTTTACTTCGTCATCATCCTTGTACTTTTCAAGTATATATTTTTTTATTTCGTCTTTTGTGTGGTCCTCATACATAGTTATAATATCAAATGTTGCTTCGTCAACCGAGTGAACACAACCGCTGTTTTGGTCAAGAATGATATTATAACCGTTCATTTTATAAGCGTGTATCATTAAATTACTCCGTAGTTTTATTTCAATGAAAAAGGTGGGTCATTGCCCACCTAACTTTCATTTATTTACTTCTTAAGCTGTTCGCATTTCTGGTTAGCTACTGAACAAGAAGTCTTGCTTGCTGACTGGCAAGATGTCTGACATTCGCCGCAGCCGCCTTTTTTAGCTGATTCGCAAAGATTGCGTGAGCTTAAAGTGTTGATTCTCTTCAAAAGAAACACCTCTTTCTTAAATTTATATTGTTATTTTACATTAATATTACTTCTTTGTCAATATTTTTAACGGCAGTAAATTGCTGTCGGACAATATATTTACACCGTTTTTGTAAAATTCTTTAATTTTACTTATAAAATCATTGCTGATTATTTCACCCGGTGCAATTATAGGGCTTCCCGGCGGGTAAGCATAAACATATTCTCCCGATACTTTGTTTTCGCTTTCTTCAAGTAATGTTTCGCAAGTTTCGTCTATCTCATATGCTTCAAATTTCTTAAAAGAGAGTTTAGGAACGCTGAAGTGGTATTCTTTTTCCTCTCTTTCTTCAATGTTTTGAAGCGCTTTAATAAGCTTTTCAAAACCTTCTTTCGTATCGCAAACGGTAGAAATAAGTATAACATATTTCAGCGAAGCACCCTCAACTTCAATTCTGTTTTGTCTTAAATATTCGCCGAGTTCATATCCGTTATATCCTTTGGCTGAAATAATGATTCTTGTTATATCATCATTCTTAAGAATGTTTATATTTTTAAGCTTGGCAATTTCTTTATAAAAGTTATCGAGAAGTGTTTTGTAATTATTAAATTCAGTTTCACAGTCTTTGAGAAAATCAATGCATTTGTCTATGGACGCCATAATTACATAATTCGGTGAACTTGTTTCAAAAATGTCCATATATTTTTTTACTTTGCCGTATATATTACTATTATTAATATGTATAACAGCACTTTGAGTTAATGCGGGCAAAGTTTTGTGGAGTGATTCGATAACAATATCGGCTTTTTGTTGCTGCGGCAAATAAGGCGCAAAGCCAAAATGCGCCCCGTGAGCGCAATCGATAATCAGCGGTATGTCGCATTTTATATCGCTCACATATCCCTCGTAAGTCGGTGAAGTTATAACTACGGCGCACGCATCTTTGTGCTTTTTCAAAGCTTCATCAATACTATCTTGACTTATTCTTTCATAGCAACCGTATTCGTTATTGAATTCAGGCTCGATATATTCAACTTTAAGCTTGTTGATTAAACAGGCATTATAAACAGCTTTGTGGCAATTACGGGCAATGATAATTGTGCCGTTTTCCTTTGCAACGGCGCTTACCGCCGCAAGTATGCAACAGGTTGAACCGTTAACGCTTATGATACTTTTGTCAAAACCGTAAAGTTTTGCAATATCTTTTTGCATTTCGTCAATAATACCATCAGGGCAGTGGAGATTATCAAAACCGTTTATCTCTGTTATATCAATATCACTTGACGGAATATTAAATTTTTCATTTCTTTTGTGACCCGGCATATGAAAAGGGTAGAGGTCGTTGCTTTTTAATTTATCGTATAGCTTCAATTTTATCTTTCCTCAAAGTTAAATTATTTATCAGCAGCATTATGTAACCTGCAAATATCGGCACAATTTCAATAAGCGCAGTTTCTTTAAAAATAAGAAGCATAATTAAATCTGTTATTAGTATTAATGCACTGATAGCTGACAGTATGTATTTCTTGTTAAGCAAAAATGCTAAAAATACACTTACACCGGTAACACCGGAAAATGCAAGCGAACCAATGCAATGAGCCAAATACTGCGGATATTTGTCATAGTCAAAATCGCAGGAGAGTGTTAATACCATTCCTACTGCAGATATTATTAATAGTATAATATAAAATTTATATTTCGTTTTGCAAAATGCTGTATGTATGTTAAAAGCAAGCGCAGTGTAAGTGCTTATTCCCCAAAAAGCGAACCATATCGGATGTTCAAGTCCTACTGTTGAAAGTGCACTTTCATTTCCTCTTATCCCGCCGAAAGTTAAATAATATATTGTAATAGAAACGGCGATTACAACAGTTAACAGGCAAATTCTTTTTTTCATTTTATCACCACTGTGATTATACCATATATAATTGACATTTCAAGTTACTTGTGCTATTATTCTTAAAGCAAAATTAAATATGCAGGAGTGGCGAAATTGGCATACGCTCAGGTCTCAGAAGCCTGTCGAGTTTTCGGTGCGGGTTCAAGTCCCGTCTCCTGCACCAAAAATACGAATACCTTTTTTAGGTGTTCGTATTTTTTATATAAGAAACGGTGTACTTTAATGTGCCTGTTTTAGGGCTCCCACAAAGTTCTAAAACTTTGTGGGAAGAGGAAAAATGTATGCAGTGTTTGTTATACTTTTGCTCTTATGTTTAACAAAAGTATTTAAACACGAAATGCATTTTGACGAAAGTCCCGTCTCCTGCACCCAAAATAGCAAGTCGAAATGACTTGCTATTTTTTATAGTCCTTTAATATGTACTAAAAAATAAAATACTTGACAAAAAGTTATAATTAATATAGTGTTAAATCAGGTAAATAAAAAAAGACCCATAAATAGGGTCTTTAAAATTCGCACACTGCGAAGCTGCTGATAGCACGATTTTGGATAAATCCTTATTTGAACTTATAGTGTAATCTCATAAGGTCTTGAGATGGTTATATATTAGCATTTAAGTTTTTATTTGTCAATACCAAATTTGAAAAGGAGAAAAATATGGAAAAAGATTATTATTTTGGAGCCGATATGGGTACAGATTCAATAGGTTGGGCTGTGACTGATACTTCGTATAAAATTCCGAAATTTAAGGGCAATGCAATGTGGGGCATAAGGCTTTTTGACGAAAGCAATACTGCCGTTGATTACAGAAGTTTCAGAGGTTCACGCAGAAGAAATGAAAGAAAAAGAGAAAGGCTTGCTTTACTTGAACAGCTTTTTGACGAAGAAATAAGCAAAGTTGATATCGCTTTTTATCAAAGGCTTAAAGAAAGCAATCTTTACCTTGAAGATAAGTCGGTTTCTGTTCCTTATTGTGTATTTGCCGATAAAGATTATACGGATAAAGATTTTCACAAGCAGTTTCCTACTGTTTATCACTTGAGAAGTGAGCTTGTGCATAGTAAAGAACCTTACGATATAAGGCTTGTTTATCTTGCCGTTCATCATATTATAAAAAATCGCGGCCATTTTCTTTTTGATTTTGATTCTAATTCGCTTGACGGCGTGAGCAATTTTGATACTGTTTTTGACGATACGCTTTATTATATCAACGAAAACTATTTTTATGATGAAGACAGCACAAAAGTTTGTCTTAATAATGATGAAAAAGAAGAACTTTCAAATATTTTGAAAAATAAGAATATCGGCAAAACAAAGAAAAATGCGGAAATTTCAAAACTTTTCTCAATCACCAAGAAAAACGATAAACAACTTTATTCAATGCTTACACTTCTTTCGGGTTCAAGCGTTGCACTTTCAGATATTTTTGATGATGAATCGCTTAAAGATGTTGAAAAAAAGAGCGTTTCTTTTTCAGCGGGCTTTGATGATAATGTTGATGCGTATATGTCATATCTCGGCGAAAGGTTTGAACTGCTTGAAAAGCTAAAAGCCGTTTACGACTGGGCAGTTCTTGCCGATATCTTATCAGGTGAAGATTATCTTTGCGATGCAAAAGTTAAAATTTATGAAGAACACCACAATGATTTGCAAAGGCTTAAAGAGTATGTAAAGAATTATTTACCTGAAAAGAAATATGAAATATTTAATAGTTCAACAAAGGATAATAATTATGTTGCATACACTGCTCATATCAAAACTTCAAAGGGCAACGGTGTATTAGAATGTAAATGTAAGAGTCAGGAAGATTTTTGCAAATATCTTAAAAAGACACTCGGTGCTTGCCGAGACGAAAATTATAACGATATGTTCGCAAAAATCGAAAACGCTACATTTATGCCAAAACAAGTTTCTAAAGATAACGGCGTAATTCCTATGCAAATTAACGAAAAAGAACTTAAAGCTATTCTTAATAATGCAAAGGAATATTTACCGTTTTTGAACTCAAAAGACAGTGACGGCATAAGCGTTTATGATAAAATTATTAAAATATTTGAATATCGTATACCTTACTATGTGGGACCGCTTAACAATAAATCGCCGAGAGGCTGGGTTGTCAGAACCGGTGAAAAAATCTACCCGTGGAATATTGAAAAGGTTGTTGATTTTGATAAATCAGCCGAAGCTTTTATTGAAAATCTTACAAGCAAGTGTACATATTTGCCTAAATATGATGTCATTCCTAAATGCTCACTTCTTTATTCAAAATACTCTGTTTTAAACGAGCTTAATAATCTCAAAATTGACGGTAAAAAGATTAGCGTGGAATTGAAGCAAGGCATTTATAACGATTGCTTTATGAAATATAATAAGGTTTCAAAGCGTGTACTTGAAAATTATCTCAACTCTCGTCAAATCGAGTATACCACTTTGACCGGCTTCGATATCAGCTTTAAATCTTCGTTAAAATCATTCAAAGATTTTGAAGCTTATGATTTATCATTTGACGAAAAAGAAGATATTATCAAAGCTATCACAATTTTCGGCGATGATAAAAAGCTTCTCAGGAAAAGGCTTAGAAATGAGTTTTCCAATAAACTTTCCGATGACGAAATCAGTAAGATTTCCCGCCTTAAATATTCCGGTTGGGGCAATTTCTCAAAAGAATTCTTAACGGAAATTTATGCAACCAATAAAGACACAGGGGAGTATGCTAATATTATTACCGCTCTTTGGCTGACTAACTATAATCTTATGGAGCTTCTTTACAGCGACAGTTTTACCTGTGATAATAATAATGACATCAAAATTGTTGATAAACTCGCTGAAATCAATTCTTTTGATGGCGAAAAATCGCTTAGAAAAATGGTTGAAGAACTTTATATTTCGCCAAAAGTTAAAAGACCTGTTTATCAAACGCTTTTAATCGCAAAAGAAATTGAAAAAATTATGAAGCGTCCGCCAAAGAAAATTTTTATTGAAGTGGCTAAGGGTCCGCAGGAAAAGAAACGCACAAAGTCAAGGAAAGACAAGCTTATCGAACTTTATCAAAGTTGTAAAAAAGATTATGATGAGTTATACAATGAACTTTTAGGTAAGACCGATGATGAACTCAGAAGTGATAAACTTTATCTTTATTTTACTCAGTTTGGCAAGTGTATGTATACGGACGAGGAAATTAATCTCGGTATCTTAATGGGTAATAATTCTACTTATGATATTGACCATATTTATCCTCAGTCAAAAATTAAAGATGACAGCCTTGATAACAGAGTACTTGTAAACAAAGTTAAAAATGCTAAGAAAGATAATGAATATCCGCTTTCAAGTGAAGTTCGCACAAAGATGAGAAGCTTTTGGGAATTTTTACTTAGCAAAGAACTTATCAGTAAAGAGAAATATAATCGTCTTGTAAGAAATGTACCCCTCAGTGACGACGAACTTTCCGCATTTGTTGCCCGTCAACTTGTTGAAACAAGGCAGTCTACCAAAGCGGTAACAAATATTCTTAAAACTCTTTATCCCGACACTGAAATTGTTTATGTTAAAGCGGCTTTGGCTTCCGAGATGCGCCGGCAATATGATATGCTCAAATGTCGTGATGTTAACGATTTCCACCATGCAAAAGACGCTTATCTTAATATCGTTGTAGGTAATGTGTATAATGTTAAATTTACGCATAATAAAGCAAATTTTGTTAAGGAACTTCAGTCTAATAATAAAGATTATACTGTTAAATTAACCTCAATACTTAATCATAATATCCCCGGCGCCTGGGTGAGGGACAATGAGCAGTCACTTAGTATTGTTAAATCAACAATGGAGAAAAATAATATCCGTTATACCCGTTATGCTTTTGAGAAAAAAGGCGGTTTTTGGGACCAAACAATATATAAAAAAGGCAAGGCTCAACTTCCGATTAACTCAAATTTGAGTGATATTGAAAAATACGGAGGCAGGTCAAAAGTCGGCGCAACATATTTTTCTTGCGTGGAACACGGTAAAGATAAAAAGCGAATTGTATCATTATATCCCGTAAATATTTATGATAAAGAAAAGTATGAAGAAAATCCAACAGAATATCTTGTTGAACATTATCAACTTGTTAACCCAATAATCAAGGTTAAAAAGGTGAAAATTCAATCATGTTTTTCTTTTGATAATATGCGTTGTCATCTTGGCGGCAAAGCCGCAGGAACCCGACTTGTATTTAGACCGGCGGTTCAACTTGTGTTAGGTTATAAAAACGAACGCTATATCAGAAATGTTCTTAGATGTGCCGAAGGATATGTTCAATTTGAATCTAATAATAATTACGATGATAAAGTTACATCTGAACGCAATTTGGTTTTGTATGATTTACTTTGTGAAAAAATGTCTAATAATATTTATGGTGTGATTTTTTCAAATTTAAGTGAAAAACTTGTTAAACAAAGAGCAAAAGTTGAAAAGCTTGAAATTACTGAACAATGCAAAGTTATTAAGAATATTTTGACAGTATTAAAAAATAATGCTTCACTTTGTGATTTGAAAAATATAGGTATCCTTTCCGATGGTAAAGTTACTTATAATATGCATATTTCTAAAGTAGACAGTGTAAAATCAATCAAACTTATCAATCAGTCAATTACAGGTCTTTATGAGAAAGAAATAGAACTTGTAAACAAAAATGAGGAGTAAATGAATATGAGCTGGCGAGTTGTTATGATTACTAAACCATCAAAACTTGATTATTCTATGGAATATCTAACCGTTCGCGATGTTGAAAAAACAGTTAAAATACATCTGAGCGAAATATCTGTTTTGATAATCGAAAACACCGCCAGCTCGATTACCTGTGCTCTTTTAAGCCAGCTTATTGCTAAGAAGATAAAAGTAATCTTTTGCGACGAAAAGCGAAATCCTTGCAGTGAGTTGGTATCTTGTTACGGAAGTCACGATTGCAGTCTGAAACTAAAAAATCAAATTGCTTGGAGCGATATGGTAAAACAACAGGCTTGGACTGCGATTGTGGCTCAAAAGATTAAAAATCAGGCATTACTTTTGGAATATAATAATCTTGAGCAATATTTAATGCTTGAAACTTATCTTGAACAACTTGAATTTAATGACGAAACAAATAGGGAAGGGCACAGTGCAAAAGTTTACTTTAATGCTCTTTTTGGTAAAACTTTTTCAAGAAGTGATGATGTTCCGATTAACTTTGCACTCAATTACGGCTACAGTATTATTCTTTCCTGTTTTAACAGAGAAGTGGTAAGCTGCGGCTATTTAACTCAAATAGGTCTTTTCCACGATAATATGTTTAATCAGTTTAATCTCAGCTGTGATTTAATGGAACCTTTTCGACCGATTGTTGATAACTGTGTAAGTAAAATGAAGCTTAATGATTTTACAAGCGAGCATAAGCACACACTTGTCAACCTTTTAAATAATGAAATGGTTATTGACAATAAAGTTAACACGCTTTTAAACGCAATTAAAATTTATACAAAAAGTGTATTCTCGGCAATAGAACAAAATGATATATCACTAATTAAATTTCCAGTGATGAATTATGAGTTATAGATTTATGAGAGTTTTAGTATTTTTTGATTTGCCCGTTAAAACAAAGAAAGATAGGCGAGAGTATTCCCGATTTAGAAAATTTCTTGTTAAAAACGGCTTTATGATGATTCAGGAATCTGTTTATTCAAAACTTGCGCTTAATCAAACTGTTGCAAACGGTATAAGCGAAAGCGTTAAGAAAAATAAACCGTCTGCAGGACTTGTTCAAATGCTTGTTGTTACCGAAAAACAATATTCAAAAATGGAAATCGTTGTGGGTTCGCTTGACAGCAATGTTGTTTCAAACGACGAAAGGTTGTTGATTTTATGATGATATCTTTTACATATCTAAATTCGCCGATTGAATTTGAAAACGATAGAGTTCCTGTTCTTGTAATAGAAAATAAAAAGCTTTTCAGAGATGTTCTATTCTCTTTCACAACAGAAACGCAGGAAGAATATTTTACATTTTCCAAAGACTTTAAACCGTTTGAATTTAATAAACTCGGGTGTTTTATTTCAAACCCGATAAATTTAGATTTCAATAATAAGAAACTAATGACAAAAATCAATGCTTTTCTTAGCGTAAATGCAAATAACGAATTTGCTGCGGAACTTGCAAATGTTAATCAAAGTATTTTTACACTTGCCGACAAACTTGTTTCTCTGTCGTCATTTGATTTGACTTATGATGAAACTTCTATTGATGCATCGTCATTAATTAAACTTTTGTCGTTTCAAATTAATTCAAGCGACCAATCGCTTTGCGAATTATTGATATCATTTGTTTTGCTTCTTAGTAAATATTTAAAAACAGAAGTGTTTGTGATTTCCAATTTGTATGTCTATTTTTCAACTGAAGAAATTGCCGATATTTATAAAACACTTTTGCTAAATCATATAAATCTCTTGGTTATTGAGCAAAATTTACCGCCACACAGTTATAATTATGAGTCTGTTTATATTATCGATAATGACTTGTGCCAGATTGACAAAGAGGTGATAAAATAATATAATACTTATGTACAATATCTTGTGAATTACCCTGTGCAGTATAGTGGACGCAGTTTATTTGAGGTTTGAGAATAGTGTAATTTCATAAGGTAGTAAAACTGGAGTTTTCAGAATATACTGAACCATACGTTTGAGAATAGTGTAATTTCATAAGGTAGTAAAACGATATTTCTTGCGCATAGTCATCGCTGTTGGTTTGAGAATAGTGTAATTTCATAAGGTAGTAAAACTGGATCATAAATAGCAGGATTGACTGGGTTGTTTGAGAATAGTGTAATTTCATAAGGTAGTAAAACTAGTTTCGAATTAGACCATTTAATTTTTCGTTTGAGAATAGTGTAATTTCATAAGGTAGTAAAACTAACTATCACCTATAACGCAGATTTTGCGGGTTTGAGAATAGTGTAATTTCATAAGGTAGTAAAACGTCAACATTTTACATTGTAAATTATGATGAGTTTGAGAATAGTGTAATTTCATAAGGTAGTAAAACTTGATAGAATATCTGATTACATGAACACCAGTTTGAGAATAGTGTAATTTCATAAGGTAGTAAAACGATATTTCTTGCACATAGTCATCACTGTTGGTTTGAGAATAGTGTAATTTCATAAGGTAGTAAAACCGATATCGGGGTGAGAACAGTGGGTACGGGTTTGAGAATAGTGTAATTTCATAAGGTAGTAAAACTATAAAAATAAAAAAGATGAATATGTTAATGTTTGAGAATAGTGTAATTTCATAAGGTAGTAAAACTTCATAAACACTAATTCCGTCGTCAAATCTGTTTGAGAATAGTGTAATTTCATAAGGTAGTAAAACGATATTTCTAGAACATAGTCATCACTGTTGGTTTGAGAATAGTGTAATTTCATAAGGTAGTAAAACGGGTGAATGTTATTAAACTAATAGACAGTCGTTTGAGAATAGTGTAATTTCATAAGGTAGTAAAACTGACGGTGCTTTTGCTTTAACGCCACCGCCGTTTGAGAATAGTGTAATTTCATAAGGTAGTAAAACGAATAATGCCCTGCTTTTGTAGTGCGTCAAGGTTTGAGAATAGTGTAATTTCATAAGGTAGTAAAACCTTAATCGGCAGGCACAACCAATACCGCTTGTTTGAGAATAGTGTAATTTCATAAGGTAGTAAAACAAAAAATCATATCAACAGTTGTCATGCTGGTTTGAGAATAGTGTAATTTCATAAGGTAGTAAAACACAAAGGAGTAAAAGCAAATGACAGAGTATGTTTGAGAATAGTGTAATTTCATAAGGTAGTAAAACCTTTATGTCAAAAATTTCTTTTATATCATCGTTTGAGAATAGTGTAATTTCATAAGGTAGTAAAACGACACAAATGAAAATATGACAACTGAAACAGTTTGAGAATAGTGTAATTTCATAAGGTAGTAAAACAAAATACGGGACGAATTATAAAATACACATTGTTTGAGAATAGTGTAATTTCATAAGGTAGTAAAACATTGGTTTAGTTGGCAATATTTCATCGATTGTTTGAGAATAGTGTAATTTCATAAGGTAGTAAAACTGCAAAAGTGTTACAAATCTTTCTGCTGTTGTTTGAGAATAGTGTAATTTCATAAGGTAGTAAAACCCACCAGAGAATACCGACCGCAAAAATTCAGTTTGAGAATAGTGTAATTTCATAAGGTAGTAAAACCACATTTGGCGGTGTGCAAGTCGGTGTATCGTTTGAGAATAGTGTAATTTCATAAGGTAGTAAAACAATGCTGATCATTTGCCAAATATGGACAAAGTTTGAGAATAGTGTAATTTCATAAGGTAGTAAAACGCAGGCTTTATATGTCATACCTCGACGCTCGTTTGAGAATAGTGTAATTTCATAAGGTAGTAAAACAGCGTCATAGTAATAAAAAGGCTTTTTGTAAGTAAATAGCGGTAAAATAGTGGCTTTATACCACTGTTTTTTATTTTTTAGGAAAATAATGGAAAAAATCAAAAATATGTTGCATTATCTTACTGAGTATGATAATATATAACAATAATATACAAAATGATGTAATATTTATGTATATTATGCTGATAATTGTCAAGGAGTTTAAATATGCAATTTGATATAATATCAACCAAAGATGTTTATGAAGATGATAATATAGTAGTAATGCATAGGATAAGCCGCGTTTTTAATGCCAATGTATTAAGCATTGATATCGGAATAAAAGATAAATTTGGCGATATATTTAATATTATTACAGTAAAAAATGAACCTTTGGATATTGATTAGTTGTGAAAAAGATAGAAAAGATTGTTGCTGCTAATATTGTTTTATTCATATTTACATTTACTTGCTTATTCCCGAATATTTCATACGCTATTAATGATAAGTATTTAGATGATAATAATCTATGGTATGATGTCGAGAGTGCAAATTCAATCAATAAAAATGATATGGTAATTCAAGTTAAATGCGTAACGGATACTGACAATGCTTGTTTTTATATGAATGTTTACTATTATAACAGCAACGACGATATCGCTTTAAATGATGAAAATATTTCGCTGAATTTTAATATAAATAATGATAATTCAAATTACAATTTTATAATCAATAAAAATGAAAAACTTGACTCATTTATTAGTAACAATTTTAATGTAATAAGTGATTTTTCGAGAATCAACAATGATTTTAACAATGGTGAATTTGTAGTAGGAATCGAGTTTAAAAACAAAGAAGACAAGAAACTATTAAATTATATTGATTGCGATTTTTCCGTGAATAATTTTGCAAAGTTTAATTTGATTGATAAATATGAAATGGATATGTATATACCTTTGGAAACTACAACGCAAAAGGTTACCACAACAAAGGTCACAACCACCAAGGTAACATCAACTTTGATTCAAAATGACACTTCGAACCGAAACACAAATGATTTTTCAAAAACTACAAAGCTAAGCACCACAAAGGCACAAAAATCAACATCATCAAAAATAACAAGTGATAATACAGGCAGCATTTCTTCGACGACTGACAGAACTTCTACTAAAGAAAAAACAACGAAGTTTGTTGCAAGTAATACATATGTAGGCTCAAAAGGTTCGACACAAGAAAATACTTTTAAATCTGATGCCCATAAAGATAATAGCACAGGTGATAAAAAATACTTGAAATCGACCGTTTTTGAAAACAGTAAAAAGTCTTACAGTTCACGCGTTTATTCGACAAAATATGTTCCAATGTCTAAATATAAATCTTCAAAATCTTCGGCGCAAAAGTCAACAAAATTTGACCCGGAAACTGCTGAAACTACTCAAAATGAAATAAATAATCAAGTTGAATCTGAAGACGGTAATGAAGAAACTACGCAGTATCAATATGATTTAGTCAGCCGTAAACTTAAAATGAGCGATAAGGCTAAATCTTTGATTATATTCGCTTCTGTTATGATGGTAGTGGGCGTGGGCTTTGTTTGTGTAGGTACGCTTTCCGGTAAATACAAAATAGTCAAAAATATTGAACCGGACGATTCAAAGAATACCGATAATAATAGTGATAATAAAGAAGATAAAAATAAATAATTGCTATTTTATTTAATAAAAGTATTGACATTCAAGCGATTTGGTGATATTATATCAAAGTCGCTTGAATGTATTTGTTGCGACATATGGGCCATTAGCTCAGTTGGTCAGAGCCACCGGCTCATAACCGGTTGGTCCGGGGTTCGAGTCCCTGTTGGCCCACCAAAAAAGTCGCTTAGGCGGCTTTTTGTTTTTATTAAAAAGAAAACTAAAAAAACACTTGCATTTTGAGTAATAATCTGTTATATTATTAGAGGTCAATACATAGGGGTATAGCTCAGTTGGTAGAGCAGCGGTCTCCAAAACCGCGTGCCGAGGGTTCAAGTCCTTCTGCCCCTGCCAAAAAAAGCACCGAATTTTCGGTGCTTTTTTCCTTTATTTACGCCGTTTTACGGCGATTTTGCTTGCTTTTCTCATATAGATAAAACTACGGCGCACGGTCTTTTCCGTACGCCGACTTTTCATTTTTACACCGTCTTTTGTTCACTTTGTGCCATACAGTCCAAGCAATCCGTTTGATACATCATCAAAAAAGCATCAATCATAATTCAAATCCGTTTGTAACGCCCAACAGCATATCCGTGTTTCGTTTGACATAATACATTTCGGTTATCTCCGAAGTTGTGTGTCCGAGTAAGTCTGCCACCTGCCTCGGTGTTAACGCTTTGACTGTTCCGTCCTCTGCTCGCACTCCGGTTACAAGCTTTGTTGCGAAGGTGTGGCGCAGACTGTGTAATCCTTTTTTCTTGATTCCTGCCGCATCGAGTATGGAATAAAACCGTTTTCTTAAATTTAGCGGTCTTGTAAAGTTGCCGTCTGCATCGGGTATCAACGGTGCGTCCTCACCGAAATATCGCTCGTTTCGTAATTCGATAATCGCCTGTATTGCTGTTTTGTTTAATGGAACAATACGCTTGCTTGAAGCGGTTTTTAGCTTGCCAACTACAATTTCCCGTCCGCTTTTTCTCTCTGTTCCGTTACGCTTTTGCGCTTCTTTAACACCTCTTTGAATGTGCATCACTTTCTTTTCAAGGTCTATGTCGCTGTTGATTAAACCTAACGCTTCAGCGGTTCTCAGTCCCGTGTTCAGCATAAGAATATATGCAGAGGCTTGGCTGTGCTTCGGCTTGCCTGACGGGTATTTCTTGTATGCTTCCGCTTTAAACTTTTCAATTTCCTCATCGGTAAATACAGTTATCGTTTCGCACACGGGAAGCACTTCTTTGTTTTGCTTTGCAAGATAATTTGACTTTTTTATTGTCGGTACAGCGTTCATCGGATTCTTTTTTATGAACTCCTCACGCATAAGATAATCGAAGTATTCGTTAAGCAAATTGTATGTTTGCTTGACGGTTGAGAATGAATATCCCTTGTCGGTCAGCGTACTAATCAACCTCTTAATGTCAGCACCTGTTATGTTTGATCCAATGAGTTTGCCCATGTAAGGGACGATTTGATTTTTGTAAATCTGCTCGTTGCGGTCATAGGTTACTCTCTCAACATTCGGGTACTTAAACACCTGCAGGTAATTTAACAGGCTGTCTTTTACAGTCTTGTTACCCTCAATGGCGTCTATGATTTCTTCTTCGAACTTGGTTATGTAGTCCGTCATTTTCTTGTTAACTTCGGCTTTGGTTGTTGCAGAAAAGCTCTTGCGTTTTCTTTCACCTTTCTCATCCTTGTACCAAACCACGCCACCCCATCTGCCGTCCGTTCGTTTGAATGCGTTGCCGTTTGTCAGTAGTTGTTTTTGCATTTTATCACTCCTTTCGCACACACAATATCACAAACCTTTTTCAATATCCAGACCAAAGATTTGTTGCTAAACAGATGTGTTAATGATATAATAAATTATATTTTGTAATTATTCGGAGAACAAAAAATTATGAACGATGAAAAATTCATGAAACAGGCAATTGAATTATCAAAGTTAGCTGTGGCACACGGTAATGAACCGTTTGGTGCAGTGCTTGTAAAAGATGATGAAGTTGTTTTTTCGAACGAAAATCAAATTTATACAAAACACGATCCGACCTATCACGGCGAGGCTGGACTTATCAGAAATTTTTGCGCCCAAACCGGCATTACTGATCTTAGTGAATACACTTTATACTCAAGTTGTGAGCCTTGCTTTATGTGCAGCGGCGCAATGGTTTGGACTAAACTCGGTAGGCTCGTGTATGCTGCAAGCAACGATGATTTGGAAAAAATTTTAGGTAATAACAGCGTATGTAATTGCTCCAAAATTGTTTTTGACAACTCTTTTTGGCAACCTAAAGTTACAACAGGTATTTTAAGAGATGAAAGTATAGATATTCTAACTGCTTATTTCTCGTTACACAAAAAAGGTTGATGCACATTTATTGCTTTCAAACGGCTCGTAGGATTCTCTACAAGCCGTTTTTAGTTTTAGTCCGATGAGTTACTCTGTTTTAGATTGAACTTGTCAATTTTTGCTCACAGCGTTGCCTGATTTTTCATAAATTGGTTTATCATACGGCAACGCTCAAGTGAATACGCAAAAGCCTTGATTTTCTGCGAAAAACACGCTCAACTGCATACGAATTTGAAATCATACGCAAAAGTATTACGAATTGAAAAGCCGACAGGCTTTGCCGGACGGCGTTTTCGGGCATTTCAAAGCCCGAAAATCATA